>JAZUCR010000610.1:0-4698 GCA_045639225.1 Victivallales bacterium | reverse complement strand
CCGCCGAATTCACCCCAGGTGGTATGGAATTTCCCGGTCATGCCGAGAAAGTCATAATCCAGGGTCCGGCAGTAGGCCGCCGCCAGCGGGAAATGATCATACCCCCAGCCGCCGGTCGGCAGCGATTCCAGTTCCAGATGGCTGAAAAACGGCAGCAGATCGCGATTGCCCGGCTGCATCCCTCGGTTGTGAAATACCGGCAGATCCGGATTCACGCTCTGCGCCGCAGCTGTGGTTTTTTCGAAATATTTCAACAGCGTCCGGCGGGAAAAACGAAGCCGGTCCTCTTCTTTTTCCGGATCGTAACCTTCCGCCGCCATATCCCGCATACAGCAGGGACAGCAGCATTGTCCCTGCGAAATGATATCGAAAAACATCCCGTCGGCATCCGGGAAAAGCCGTGCGGCCTCTTCGACCAGCCGGCAGAAATAATCCAGATAGGGAGAATTGAAACAGAGAGATTTGAAACCCGCCTTGAGCGGAGACGCCATCCAGCCGTTCCATTGTCCCTGGGGATTGACTTCCCGCCAGCCGGGCTGCAGTTCCGCCATCCGGTTGCTGACCCCTGCGGTCAGATAGATCGGCACTTTGACTCCGATCTCATGACACGCATCGATCTGCGCCCGGAGCAGGTTGAAATCCAGACCGGGATGCATGGCGCCCACTTTGGTCGGATGGTAACTCCAGCCATGATGACAGCAGGAAAAGCAGGTGATGGAATCTACATGAGCCATCTGCAGACGTTCCTGCCATAATTTCTTGTCGAACGCTTTACCGATCCCCGGAATCATCGGCGAAGTATGAAAATCCAGATGAACTTGACGGAATCTCAATTCATTTTTTTTCGGCATATTTCTTTTCTCCTTTGAAGTTGATATCAAACAGTATAGCCGTTTCGGCTTTTTTCAAATCGGAAAACAGAAAAAAAAACGATCTTTTTACGAAAACGATGAATAAAATCGGCAGGCCGCTTGATTTTGCGTGAAACTGAGTTAATTTACCTGATAAATATGGAATCACAGGAGACAATGATGAAACGGCAAATATTTTATCTGTCTGCGGCAATTGCGGTCGTCATGCAGTTCTGCGGCTGTTCGAAACCCGTGGCCCCGGTCGGGGTCCTGCTGAATCAGGCGGTGCAGAAAGCCGCCGAAGGCAACTGGCGCGATGCCGATGAACTGGCGAAACAGGTTTTGAAACAGCAGAAACATAATGCCGATGCCCTGATGCTCCGGGCTCTGGCGCAGAGCAATCTGGATTTCCGGCATGAGGCTGTGGAATATGCCATCCACGCCGCCCGGGTCGAACCCGATCTGTTTCTTGCTCATTATATCCAGGGAATGCTGCTGAGCAAAAACGGCAAGCCGGAAGCTGCTCTGAAAGCGCTCAAGGAAGCCCGCCGTCTCCGTCCGAATGATATCAATACCCTGATCCTGCTGGCGGAAAATTCCGTCGCGGTCCGGCGCTATCAGGAAGCCGCCGGTTATTTCAAACTTCTGGGGAAAAATCCGAATTATCTGCGGTCCTCGTATTTGTGGAACGGCCTCGGCGTCTGTCATGCCGTCATCAATCCGCAGATGGCCCTGAAATTCTTCCGGATGGCCGAACGCTATGAATCCAATAATCCGGTCACCGCACTGAACCTCGCCGTGCTGTATGACCAGTATCTGAAGAACCCGAAAGCTGCCCGGCTGAACTACGACAGGTTCACCCGTCTCACGATGGGCAGAGCGGAATATGACACTCTCCGCCGGCAGGTCGAATCGCGTCTGAGTTCCCTGCCGGTCCGCTGAACGGGCCCCTGCGCAGAAAAGGAAGGTGTGCGGTGCCTTATATTCCGGAAGAGGTGATCGATCAGATCGCCGCACGTGCCGATCTGGTGGAGATCGTTCTGGGGTATGTGCCCAACCTGAAACAGGCCGGCAGCCGGTGGAAAGGCTGCTGTCCCTTCCATCAGGAAAAAACCCCCTCGTTCATTGTCAATCCGGACTCCAATACCTATCACTGTTTCGGCTGCGGCGTCGGCGGGAACGTGTTCAAATTCATCATGGCGATCGAGAATCTGGATTTCCCGGGTGCGGCACAGTTTCTCGCCCGCAAATACAACGTTCTGATCCCCGAACCCGAGCCCTACCGCGGCGGCAAGACCAATGCCGCAGAAAAATCCGATTACAATCTCCGCGAGAGGCTTTATCTCCTGCATGAGAAACTGGCCGCCTGGTACGCTTCCTGGCTGAAAAACAATCCCGATTCGAAAGCGGCCGCGTATTTCCGTTCGCGCGAGATCGATCCGGTGTTCGCACAGCGCTTTCAGATCGGAGCCGCTCCGGACAGCTGGGATGCCGTTCTCCAGTGGGCAAATCAGAACGGTTTCACTCTCGAAGAACTTCAGGCGGCGCATCTGGTTTCCGAAAGCAAAAACACCGCCGGCAAGTATTTTGACTTTTTCCGCAACCGGCTGATTTTTCCCATCTGGAACGAGCAGGGCCGGGTCGTCGGCTTTTCAGCCCGGCAGATCGACAAGGAACAGGGCGGCGGCAAATACGTCAACAGCGTCGAAAGTCCGATCTTCAAGAAAGGACGCATCCTTTACGGCCTGAATTTCGCCCGTCCGGAGATCCCGAAAAAAGGTTCCGTGATCCTCTGCGAAGGTCAGATGGACGTGATCGCCATGCACACTGCCGGATGCACGAATGCCGTCGCCCCCCAGGGAACCGCATTCGGGGAAGATCAGGCAGCGGTCCTGCACCGGTACACCGACACGGTATTGCTGGCCACCGATTCGGACAGCGCCGGCATGAAAGCCGTGCTGAAAGATGCTTCCATCCTGCTCCCCCGCGGATTCCATCTGAAAGTGGTTTCCTTCCCCGGCGGCAAAGACCCCGATGAACTTCTGCACAATTCCGGTCCGGAAGCCGTCACGCAGGCGGTCGAGAATGCTGCGGATTTCTTCGAGTTCCTGTTTGCCCACACCGCGGAAAAATATGACCGGGACTCTCCGGACGGCAAGGTCCGCATTGCGGGCGTCCTGCTGCAGTATATCCGGCTGCTGGACAACGAAGTCGCGCGCGACAGTTATCTGAACTGGCTGTCCGAACGGCTGGGCATCTCCGCAGAAAATCTCAAAATCGAGCTGAAAAAAGCGGAAAGCCGGCAGCCGCGGCAGATCAGCCGCCCGGTTCATACGGACAATCCCGTACCGGAAGAGAAAAATCATGGACCACTGCCGCTTTCGATGACCGATCCGAAGCTGAAAGTGGTGCTGGGCGAACTGCTGCGGCTGCTGCTGAACAATCGCGCCTGTGTGGAAAAAGCCGCCCGCGAACTCTCGCCCGAAGACCTGGACGAAGGCCCGGTCGCACTGGCGATCACCATTATCGTGCAGGCTCACCTCAACGGCAACTGGGAACACGGTCCGGCTGAAATCACCCGCGAACTGGCCACCTGTCCGCTCGATTGCTCCGAGGTTTTCACGATGCTGACCGAAGAAGCCGGAAAACCGGAATCCGACGAGATCCCGCTGCGGATCGTGGGCGACTGCATGCACAGCATCCATACGATCCGTCTGAAACAGCAGATCGCGGAGCTCCGCCGGGAACTCAACCGGATGCCGCCCGGGGAAGACCGGAACGAACTGCTGAGTGAATTTATGAATCTGACCAGAGAACTTGCTGAAACCGGCAAAAAAAAGGAGTGAAGAATCATGACGCTGAGCGAATTGTTTGAACTGTTCCATTCCGATCCGCGGATCTTCCGGTTCGGGCTGATCTGCTCGTTCGTGTTCGGCTGCTGTATCGGCAGTTTCCTGAACGTCTGCATCTGGCGCGTGCCGCGGGGCATGTCGATCGTCTCGCCTCCATCACATTGTCCCAACTGCGATCATGAGATCCGCGCCTGGGAGAACATCCCGCTGATCAGCTGGATCCTGCTGGGCGGCAAATGCAGCGGCTGCGGGAAACCCATTACGATCCGTTATTTTCTGGTCGAACTCGCCACGGGGATCCTGTATGCCATGATCTTCCTGACCGTGATCATCTTCGACCAGCCGGCCCCTGCTCTGCTGTTTCACGCCGTTTTCGCCTCGCTGCTGGTCTGTTCCGCGTTTACCGACTGCGAGACCGGGATCATTCCCGACGAGTTCACGTATCTGGGCATGGCGCTGGGTCTGATCTTTTCGTCGCTGTGTCCCTCCTACTGGCATGTGCCCTCCCGCCTCGCCTCGCTGCTGATGTGTTTCGGATCGATGCTGATCGCGGGCGGACTGATGGCCGGCTGTTCGCTGCTGGGGAAACTGATTTTCAAGCGGGAAGCCCTCGGCTGGGGCGATGTGAAGCTTACCGCCGCCGCGGGCGCGATGCTCGGTCTCCCCGGCGCATTGTTCATGGTGACCTCCGGCTCAATCCTGGCGCTGCTGGGGTTTCCGGTGCTGCGGCTGCTGATCCGCAAATACCGCAACCGCCGCACCCTCAAATTCGGTCCGTTCCTGGCGGCCGGCGGACTGATCTGGATCCTTTTTTCCGCCACCCCGTGGTTCCTCCGGATGATCCAGCTCCTGCGGTTCGGAAGATCATAAAAAATTCGCTTCGTCTATTGACTTTTCGCTCGAAACATACTATATTCTTTAGCATGTTTGAACTTGAAGAACGGATATGATCTTATGGAACAGATAAAAAGCGGTCATCGGGAACGGCTGCGGAG
>JAZUCR010000609.1:0-8901 GCA_045639225.1 Victivallales bacterium | reverse complement strand
GGTGTTCGTGGTGTTCATTCTGTGGAAGTTCAGCTGGACCGGCGAGATCATTCCGGTCATGAGCGACCGTGTGCCGGGCGAAAGCTTCCTGAACAGTTTCGACGTCAAGAATCTGCGGGATTTCAACCTGCTGATGGTGTGTCTGACGATCTTCACCTCGATCCTGCACCGTGCCAGCTGGATCGGCGCGGGCTACACCACGGCGGCCAAATCGCCGCATGAACAGAAAATGGCAGGCGTGCTGGGCACCTGGCGCGGCGCTCTGAACGGCTTGTTCTATCTGCTGATCGCGCTGGGCATCATCACCATTCTGAACCATCAGAACTTCTCCAAAGTCGCCCGCGAAGTCAAGATCAACCTGAGCGAACATATCGCCGAAGAACTGGTAGCCCCGGAGAACCGGGTCGATTTCATCGCCCGGATCAAGGCGGTACCCGAAATGAAGCATCAGATCGGCAAGGACGCGCCGCTCTCGCACAAGAAGGACCTGGATACGCCTTATATGGAAGTCGCCCACAAAGCGTTCAAGCAGTATGAAGGCGAAGCGGAAGGCAACTCCAAGTTCCAGCAGTACCGCACGCTGTATTATCAGCTGATGATGGCCGCCGGCATGCACCGGATGCTCCCGCCCGTCATCATGGGCATGTTCTGTCTGCTGATGATCCTCGCCATGATCTCCACCGACGACACCCGTATCTTCAGCGCCAGTCTGACCGTGTCGCAGGATGTGATTCTGCCGTTCTTCAAGAAACCTCCCACCCCGAATCAGCACATCTGGATCCTCCGGATCGTCTCCATCGCGATCGGCGTGTTCTACTGTTTCGGCAGTCTATTCATGGCCCAGCTGGACTATATCAACCTCTTCGTCACGATCATGACCATGATGTGGATGGGCGGCTGCGGTCCGGTGATGATTTTCGGTCTTTACAGCCGGTTCGGCAATACCGCCGGCGCCTTCGCCTCGCTGGTCTCCGGCATGGTGCTGGCCCTCGGCGGCATCGCGGTCCAGCGCAACTGGGCCGATGTGGTTTATCCCTTCCTGGCCGCCAACGGCTGGGTCGACATCGTCGGCCGCTGGCTCGAAACCGTTTCCGCTCCGTTCAATCCCTATGTGGTATGGAAGATGGACCCGGTCAAATTCCCGATCAACTCGTATGAGATCTATCTGGTCACCATGATCATCACCCTGGCGATCTACTGCAGCGTGTCGATCATCTCCCGGAAGATCACCGGCGAAGAGCTCTTCAACCTCGACCGCATGCTCCACCGCGGCATTTACAGCGACGACGGCATCGTGAGACAGCCGGAAAAGATGACCGTCCGCAAGTTCTTCAACAAGATGATCGGCATCACTCAGGAATACTCCCTCGGCGACCGCGTGATCGCCTGGAGCGTGTTCTGGTACAGCTTCGTCTATCACTTCATCGTCTGTTTCGTCGTGGTGGTCATCTGGAACCTGGTCTCGCCCTGGCCGGCGGAATGGTGGGGAACTTACTTCTTCATCAAGACCTTGCTGATCCCATGCGTGGTCGCGACCATCTCCACCTTCTGGTTCGGCATCGGCGGCGCCGTTGACCTGGTCCGCCTGTTCCGCGATCTCGAACACCGCGAAGCCGACATCCTTGACAACGGTCAGGTCGAAGGCAACGTCTCGCTCGCCGACCGTGAACGCTTCGCCAAACTCGAAGCCGAACAGAAGAAAGAAAAAGAACAGAAGTAATCTGATGAGGACCGCCCGTTTCACGGGCTCAAGGTAATAAGACCGCTCGCACGGCTCGCTCCAAGACCGCCCGTTTTCACGGGCTCAAGGTAAGAGGACCGCTCGATCGGCTCGCTCCAAGACCGCCCGTTTCACGGGCTCAAGGTAAAAAAGTAAAGTGAAGAGCATCAAGTTTTTACTTTCAGCGAGCAAAGCGAGCGGTCTTTAAACTTTCAGCGAGCAAAGCGAGCGGTCTTGCTACTAAAAACTGCCGGGACATTCCCCGCAGGTGCGGCCGTGATCCGCGCAGGAATATTTCTCTCCGGCGGACAGTTTGCCGGCGCGGTACAAAGCGATGACTTCGCCGACTTCGCCGCGGACGCCCGGCAGGACTTCGATCCCCATGGCGCCCAGCAGGTCTTTCATACAGTTCCCGATCCCGTCGCAGATCAGCAGTTCCACCTGATGTTTCTTCAGGAACAGCGGGATCTTTTCATTGCACGACACGGTCTCCTGCCGTTCTCCGGAAAGCAGGATAAAAGCGGCCGCCGTCCCCAAAGTCGGGGACATCCGGTCCTGTTCGATGGCCAATGCTGTTTTCAAGATCACCTCGCCTGATGTTTTTCAGCAGATAACATAGCATGGTTCCGGAAATTTTCAATCGGGGGTGGGATGCATGGCGCTGCCGATCCGCGAACCATAGGCCGGATAGGCCGCATAAGCCGAATAGGCAGAGTGCGGCTTCTTACCTCTTTCCGCGAACTTCCCGGGAATACTGGGAATACTAAGAATACTGGGGAAATCGCGCAATACATCCGCCGGCACGAGATCTCATCTCTCATCTCTCAATCATGTCGCCGTTCATTCGGCGCTTCATGACCCGGGGTCGCTTCATAGCGCGCAGCGCTGACCTGACATCTCGTGTCTGCGCCTGTATCGCGCAGAGCATAGTATTCCCAGTATTCTTAGTATTCTCAGGAAGTTCCCGAAAAAAAAGAAATCCGCCTTTGATTTTCCTTTTTTGCGTGTATATTACACCATGATCGCAAAACCAGACCACGGAGGCCGAAATGAACAAAAATTTTTTCCCGCTGGGGGCCAGCCACGCCCCGTATTCCCGGGCGGCCGCCGCACCGGCCGATGAATGGGAACAGGATTTCATTCAGATGAAGAAATGCGGGCTGAATACGGTCAGCGTATTCGCCGCTTGGGATAAAATCGAACAAGAACGGGGCAAGTTCGATTTCCACGAACTGGACCTGGTATTCGACCTGGCGGAAAAACATGATTTGAAATTGTCCGTGGCTATCGGAGTCCACCTCGGATTCAGCAAATACACGCCGCGCTGGCTCATGCGGGATTTTCACGGTCATGAACTGACTGATCTCTCCGGCAGGAAATGTCTGTCCGGGAATTATCGTCAGCCCTGTTTCGAGGATCCGTCGTATAATCTGGCGGCGGAAAAGTATATCCGGACGCTGGTCCGGCGTTTCCGGAACCGGGAAGCCTTGCTGCAGTGGCGGGTCTGGGGCGAATCGAATATTTACGGATATTGTTCCTGCGCCCGGCATGTGGAACTTTTCCGCCAGTATCTGAAGAAGAAATATGAAACCATTCGGGAACTGAACCGTCACTGGGGGACCGAGGCGCCGGGTGAATACCGGTCCTTCGCCGAACTGCAGATCCCGGCCGACAATCTGGGAACGGGGAACAGTTTCACGGAGATGGCGGACTGGTATGATTTTCTGGACCGGAGCATGGCGGGAACGATCCGGCGGGTCGAGCAGTGGGTCAGGAAAGAAGACCCGCGGACCATGACGCTCGGGGAATATTTCGGAACGGACCGCCGGAATCACGCCGGCGACGGACAGAACATGAGCATGTTTGCGGAGATCCATGACGCGCTGGGATTGTCTCTGTATAAGAATCGGCCGGAAGACTGGGCGCTGCGCATGGACGCTGCCTCTTCGCTGGCACGTTTCAACGGACATGACGCCTGGACGATCGAACTGCAGGGCGGTCCGGCGGTGTTCAGCTGGCAGTTCTTCAATCTGCCGTCCTGGCAGAAGATCGCGATGCGGATGTGGTCGTGTATCGCGCATCAGTCCAAAGGGATCTTCTTCTGGACCTGGCGGCCGCGGATCTCGGAATTCGAGTCCGGCGAATACGGCATGACCAGGCTGGACGGTTCGCTTACCGACCGGACGATCCATCTGGCGAAAGAATTCGAACTGGCAGGGAAATATGCCGGACTGCTGGCGGGCGCACACCGGAAAGCGGACTGCGCGATCCTGCTGTCCCGTCCGGCAGAAACGCTGGCAGCATTGAGCAAGATCGACAACGCGCAGCGCAGCATCCACAAAGGTTCGGTGACGGATGCGCATGAACTGCTGTGGCGGCATAATATCCCGGCGGATTTCATTTCGCTGGAACAGCTCGGCCATCTTTCGGATTATGCGGTGGTCATCCTGCCGTTTCTGTTCAGCGTGAGCGAAGAACTGGCCGAAGCCCTGCGGCAGTATGTGAAAAACGGCGGGATCCTCATCGCCGATGCCATGCTCGGCGCGAAGGATCATGCCGGACGATGCGACCGGATGGTCCCCGGCTTCGGACTGGCTCCGCTGTTCGGCATCACGGAAGACGAACGGCTCGACCCGGACGAAGGAATCCTGACCGCCGGCGAGCAAGTCCTTCATACGGCCAGAGTGGTGCAGACCCTGCAGGTGGAGAAAAAGACGGAAGTCCTGGCAGCCTTCGCCGGCAAACCGGTAATCACCCGTTCCCGTTACGGAAAAGGGACCGCCGTCTATGCCGGGACCGTCATGTTCAACCGGGAAAGCTGGGAAGAGCATCCGGAGAATGAAGCCTGGCTGATCGGTCTGCTGCATCAGCTCGGACTCCGTCCGCCGGTTTCTTTCACGCAGGAACGCTGCGGCATCGAATGCGTGTGCATGGAAACGGATAACGGGAAAAAACTGATCCTGCTGCTGAATCACACCGATGAAAAAATCACGGGAGAGCTGCAGACGGACTTCGCAATGTCCAAGGTCCACGATCTGCGGTCGGGTTCCGCGATACCGGTCGGGAAACGGAAAAACCAGTTCTCTTTCCCTGCCGCGGCCGATCCGCACCGGTGTATGCTTTATCTGGCCGAATAAGGAGCCTAGCGGGTTTTCATCCCGCGCCGGGCTGAGATCAGGTCATAGGCATCGTTGATCTTGCGGGTCTGTTCCGCCGCAAACGCGATAAAGGAATCCGGCAGACCTTTGCCCTGAATGCGGTCGGGATGATATTCCAGAAGTTTTTTCCGGCGGGCCTGCTTGATCTCCTCGTCCGAGGCGGCAGACGTCACATCCAGGATCCGATATGCCTCGGTCAATTCGTCGGTTTGCTGAACGGTTTGCGGCTCTTCCGTGGAAATGTGGAAATTCTCAGCGATAAAGGACACAGTATATCCGGGAAGATCCAGCGCTGTTTCCGCCTCGGTCAGCAAGTTCTTCGTTCCGGAGTCCAGCGAGCCGTCGGCAATCGCCAAAGTGCAGAAAGACTGCATCAAAGCAACCCGGTTATCGCGAGGCGGGAAATATTGCGCCAAGGCTCGAACGCATTGCGGAAACGAACGGGGATCCGTCTTTCCCGCGTTGAAAGAGGCGATCAGCTGTTTCCTCACCTCCGGGGGCAGCTCCAGCGTATGCAGGAGTTCCTTGATGAAATCCGCTTCATTCTGAGTAACGACACCGTCTGCCTTGGCCAGTTTTCCCAGACAAAGAAAAAATGTCTTGAAACCGTCGATTTTCGCGGTCTCACTCTCATCCGGTTTCTTCCCGGATCCGGTCAGATACGCCCCCAGTCCGGCACCGATGGCGATGCCCCAAGGTCCGCCGATGATGCCGCCGATAATCCCTCCGACGATTCCTCCTGCCAATCCCATATGATCAATTCCTTTCTCACATAAAATCCCATAAATATACAACCGCCGCGGAAGAGCCTGATCCGCGGGTCTGGCTACAATATAAAGCATCTTTACAGAAAAACAACTGATAAAATTAAAAAAATGAGAAATCCGTGCCAGGCGGGAAAGGTAATCGGTCACGCCGGTCAGGGAGAACGCGAACATGGGTATAATGGGTGTAATGGGCAGGATAGGAGAAAACGCGCTCTACGTGTGATGGCGAACTGCCGGTTCCGAGACTTGGACCTCGCACTCCCTCCACCGGGAGCCCGGTATTGCCGGGCGTTCCCATTACACCCATTACACCCATTACACCCATTACACCCATTACACCCATTACACCCATTACACCACCGTTCGTCGGAACATATCACATGCCGCGTCAGCGTGTCCCTGCAAACCATACCGCCCGAATACGGAAGATGAAAGAAAATCATGATTTCCGGGCCGCGATGATTGATTTTACCACTCGATATGGTTATATTACCGCTTGACCAAATACTGGAAACAAATCGATCATTGAGGAGAATCATGAAAACTGCTGCGGTAAGATTATACGGAAAACGCGATCTCCGTCTGGAAACCTTCGAACTGCCGGAAGTTAAGGACGACAACATTCTGGCGCGGATCGTATCGGACAGCGTCTGCATGTCCACCTATAAAACGGTGGAACAAGGCGCCGCTCACAAACGCGTCCCGGACAATGTCGCGGAAAATCCCGTGATCATCGGGCACGAACTGTGCGGCATCGTAGTGAAAGCCGGGAAAAAGTGGGCGGATCAGTTCCATCCGGGCGACCGGTTCGCCGTTCAGCCGGTGGTGGACCAGACGGTCAATTACGATACGATCGGCTATTCCTTCGGCACCGTCGGCGGGGATTCCGAACTGGTGGTCATCCCGAACCATATCATCGAAAAAGGCTGCATCCTGCCGTATACGGGCAAGGGCTGTTTCAAAGGCAGTCTGGCGGAACCCATGAGCTGCATCATCGGCGGCTTCCGCGCGTTTTACCACAGCGGCAAGGAAGAATATTCGCATGAAATGGGGATCTCGGACCGCGGTGTGATGGCGATCATCGGCGGGACCGGCCCCATGGGACTGGGCGCGATCGACTATGCGCTCAACGGCAATGACCGCCATCCGCGGATGCTGATTGTGACCGATATCAATCCCGACCGTCTGGCGCGGGCGGAGAAGATCTTCCCGCCGGACCGGGCGGAGAAAAACGGCATCACCCTGAAATTCGTCAATACCACATCCGGCGATGCGTTCAAAACACTGATGGATCTCAGCGGAGGAAAAGGGTTCGATGATATTCTGTGCATGGCGCCGGTCCGCGAAGCGGTGGAACTGGCCGACCGGATTCTGGCCAAAGACGGCTGCCTGAATTTCTTCGCCGGACCGATGGACAAAAATTTCAGCGCCGAATTCAATTTCTACAATGTCCACTATGCATCGACGCATGTGACCGGCACCTCCGGCGGCACGGTCAACGATCTGCGGACCGCCCTGCGCCTGATGGAACAGGACAAAATTCATCCGGAAGTGATGATCACCCACATCGGCGGACTGGATGCGGTCATCGAAACGACCATGAATCTGCCCAGGATCCCGGGCGGGAAAAAGATCATCTATCCGGGCATCCGCTGTCCGCTGACCGCGATCGCGGATTTTGCCGCGAAAAAATCCGATCCGCTGTTTGCAAAACTGGCCGCGAGCTGTGAAGCGAACGGCGGACTCTGGAACCGGGAAGCCGAAGAGATTCTGCTGAAACATTTTGATTTGCTGTAATATATCAAGGAGTTGAAAAAATGGCACTTGTCAATATGAAGGAAATGCTCCGGGATGCCTCCAGACGGGGATATGCCGTGGGAATGTTCGATGTATCCGACCTGGAAATGATCCGTGCGGCGGTCGAGGAAGCCGACGCCTTGCAGTCTCCGGTCATTATCGGGGCGCTGAGTCCCGATCTGGAAGGCGGACGGCTGGAATTCTGGTTCCCGCTGGCGAAACTCGCGGCGGAAAAAGCGCGGGTGCCGGTCTGCATCCATCTGGACCATGCGAACACTCTGGATCAGGTGAAACAGGCGGCGGACATCGGGTTCTCCTCGGTCATGCTGGACGCCTCCGCCGCACCGTTCGAAGACAATATCCGCCGTTCCAAAGAGGTGACGGACGCGATGCGCGGCCGCGGGATCACGGTGGAAGCGGAACTCGGGCATGTCGGAAACGGCTGGGTCGGCTCCGGCGAAGGCAGCGAATCCGGGCCGGATATGCTGACCGAACCGGAAAAGGTGGCGGAATTCGTCGGACGGACCGGAGTCGATGCGCTGGCAGTCTCCATCGGCACGGCGCACGGTGTGTATATCAAAGCGCCGAAACTGGATATCGATCGTCTGGACCGGATCAGAAAAATCTCCGATATCCCGCTCGTTCTGCACGGCGGTTCCGGAACGCCGGAAGACCAGCTGGCCAATGCGATCGCCCACGGCATCTGCAAAGTCAATATTTTCTCCGAGCTGCTCAATGCCTGGAACGGCGCCATGCTGGATGAACTGAAAAAACAGCCCCATCTCGCCGTCTGGCCCGCGGTCCTGCGGAAAAAACCGGATGCCGCCATGCGGGAAGTCATCCGGCAGAAGATCCGGTTCTTCGGCAGCGCGGGAAAAGCCTGACATCAGGCTGCGGCCATGATGCCGCATCATGAACGATAGGCCTGACAGGCCAAATAGGACCAATAGGAAAGATACGAACGGCATTCGACCGCTTTCAGTTCAATACCTATCCGGCATAATTATTGTTCGCGTCTTCCCGGCTGATCGCCTGCCGCAAGATAACTTTTCGGTTATTTTTTTCCCCGTGAGACCTTGACAAAACCAGGAAATCATGATATAATAACCGGATAAATGACAGAATCAGCAATAAATAACAATAAAAAAGGAGCAGGAAAATGGGCCTTATAGACTGGCTGATCGTAATCATTCCGACCTGTCTGATCGTCGGTATCGGTATTTATTCACGGCGTTACATCAAAGGCGTGGCGGACTTTCTGTCCGCGGGCCGCGTGGCGGGACGCTATGTCATCAGTATCGGAGACGTGGCGAACGCGCTGTCGATCATCGGGCTGGTGGCGTATGTGGAAGTTCACTACAAGACCGGGTTTGCGCTGTATTTCTGGAACAATATCATGGCGCCGGTGGGATTGATGCTGAGTCTCTACGGCTACTGCACCTACCGGTTCCGGGAAACC
>JAZUCR010000608.1:0-10264 GCA_045639225.1 Victivallales bacterium | reverse complement strand
TTTTGAAGCGCCGGTCCGGGCCGCGCAGGCGTCCGGCCGCATCGATCTGCTGGTGCTCAACGGCGACATCACGGACAAAATGGTGAATGCCGGACAGTTGGAATATCCGTGTATTCTGGCGGGCCGGATCTCCGGCGGTTCCATTCCGGTGATCTATACGCGGGGAAACCATGAATTGCGGGGCGAATTTGCCGAATTTGTTCAGGATTACACTCCCAACCGGGACGGAAAACTTTACTATACGGTCCGTCTGGGGCCGATTTGGGCTTTGGTTCTCGACTGCGGCGAGGACAAGGTCGACGAACTGCCGGTTTACGGTTTTGCCATTGACTGTGCGCGCCATCGTCAGGAGGTTCTTGCCTATATGAACCAAGTGTTGGATGAAGGCGGGTTCAAAGCACCGGGGATCAAATATAAAATGGTGATTTGCCATGTTCCGTTTTCCTCTTTGATCGCCCGGAGTAAAGAGGATGAACTCATGCGGAGAAGATTCCTGATTTACAGAGAATGGTGCAAGCTCCTCCGGACAAAACTGATGCCGGATTTGACTCTCTGCGGACACATGCACCGAACCGAGATCCTGCGCGGTAATCCGTATCCGGTTCCCGTGATTGTGGGAGCTCGTCCGGGAGGTATGCAGAAATTCACGGGCGCTTCGATCGAATTGAAGGGAAAGGAAGCTGTGGTGAAGTTCACCGATCAGGACGGGCATACGGAATCGGAAACCGTCATTCCACTGAAAAGATGAGATCATGGCCGAAGTCCACGCCTCCCCCGATTCATATCCGTCCTTGCCGGACGATCTGTGGGAACGCATCACCGAAACCAATTACGCCGATTTCTCAGGCTGATGGTTCCTGACCGGGGCTGAATGAACCATTGCGGCATTACCATGCGGACATGCTGACGCAGCATAAGACATGCTTCGGGGGACGGCTGTGGAAATAGGTATAACGGGCAGAAATAACAGCTTGACAAAAGAAAAAAACGGTGTATAGTCCTTGACAGATCCAAGGAGACGAATTGATGAAGGATATCACCAGCAGCGTTTACAGTTTTGAAGATCTGAGACAGGGCGATTTTCTGTATGTGGACAAAACAGACTATATTTGGCAGTTGATAAAACCGGCCAAAGAAATGTATTTTCTGTCCCGTCCGCGCCGGTTCGGCAAATCTTTGACTCTTTCCACGCTGAAAGCTGTCTTCCAAGGAAAAAAAGAGCTGTTCAAGGGACTGGCGATCTATGATAAACCGTATGACTGGAAGCCTCATCCTGTCATTCATCTGGATATGAACGGACGGGATTTCGGCACGGTGGACAAAATGGAGCAAAGTTTCCGGCAAATCCTCAAGGAACAGGCCCGGATCAAAGGCATAGAACTGCCGGAAACAACCTCCAATACCATGTTTCACACTTTGATTCAGACACTGCATGACCGCGACGGCGATGTCGTTCTTTTGCTGGACGAATATGACAAGCCCATTCTCAATAACATTTCGAAGGAAAATGTCTCCGATTTTCTGACGGCACTCAAGGTTTTTTATTCGGTGATCAAAGAAAAATCCGGAATGCTCCGGCTCGCTTTCATCACCGGCGTGAGCAAATTCTGTCATGTGTCGCTGTTCTCCGATCTGAACAATCTCACGGACATCACGATGGATGCCCGTTATGCCACGATGCTGGGATATACCCAGGAAGAATTCGAAGCAAATTTCAGGGAACAGATCGAAGCGGCGGAAAAGATGCAGACTCTTTCCCGGAAGGATTTCCTCGCCAAGATCAAAAAATGGTATGACGGATTCCGGTTCGAAGAAAATTCAGAAACGGTGTACAATCCCGTCTCCCTGGCCAATTTTTTTGAACACGGCGGAAAGTTCAACAATTACTGGTTCCAGACCGGAACACCCACGTTCCTTCTGGAACTGATCATGAAATCGGAATTCAATTATTCCGAAATGTTTACCGAGCCGGTCTCGGAATCGTTTTTCAATGCTTTCGAAATCACCCGTTTGAAGCCGATTGTGCTGCTGTTCCAATCCGGGTACCTGACCATCCGGAAATGTGTCGAAGAAAAGATTCCCTATACCGATCAGACGATCCGCCGATATTATCTGGATTTCCCGAATTTCGAAGTGGAACGGTCCTTCAATGAACAGCTGCTGGAATACTGCACGGCCATTCAAAGTGAATCCTCACTGGATTTCCTGAGCAAACTCATTACCGCGGTCGGTTCCGGCGATACGGATGGTTTCATGAAACTTATCCAGTCGGTTTTTGCCGGTATTCCGTATCCGATCCATATCAAAAACGAACATTATTACCAGACGGTTTTCTATGTGATTTGCGACCTGCTGAAACTGCTGGTCCAGGCGGAGATCTGCACCAGCAGCGGCCGGATCGACATGATGGTTGCCGCGGGCGACTGGATCTATGTGATCGAGTTCAAACTCAACAAGTCCGCAGACCAGGCGATGCGGCAGATCGAAAACAAAGATTATGCCGTAAAATACCGCAAGGAAGGCAAGCGGATCATGCTCCTCGGCGTGAATTTTGACTCCGAAGCGGGGAATATCACCGACTGGATCAGGGAAGAGTATCACACCTGATATTTAACCGGATCGTGCTGCCCGCCGGGAAGTTTGGGTTCAGCGAATTCGCTCTGAGGCAACCCGGTGCTTCAGTAACCGGATGCGGACCGTATAAAAAAATTTACTTTTTTTCCAAACCGCGCTTGACTTGCAGTAGCTTTAGCCTGTAAATTGCTTTCCCGGAAGCAAGGAGTTTCATGATGGCTAAGAATAAAAAAATGTGGATCCGGTATGGAAGACTCGCGGCTGCGGCGGTATTTCTGATCCTGACGGGATGGGCTTTTTCCGGCTTGGGCAGAGCGGTTGCACCGTTCCTGCATGTCCAGATGGGCCCGGCGCTGGTCAAATGCGCGGCGGCATTTTCACTAGGTGCATTGAGCATCGTGCTCGGGATCGCGCTCGTCACCGTGCTGTTCGGCCGGTTTTACTGTTCGGTATTCTGTCCGCTGGGAATCCTGCAGGACATCATCGGATTTCTCTCGCGTCAGAAAGGAAAGCCGGTGCCTGATTTCCGTTATATCCGCTACGGGATCGCGGGCGTGGTTTACGGCTTGCTGATCTGCGGCTGGAGCGCCGGATTTCTGCTGCTGGATCCGTACTCCAATTTCGGCCGCATCTTCGCGGTGTTCTCCATCGGCGGACTGGTCCCGCTGATCGTTATCGTCATCCTGGCGGCGTGGAAAAAACGGCTTTACTGCACCACGATTTGTCCGGTCGGCACCCTGCTCGGACTGCTGGCGAAAGTCAGTGTTTTCAAATTGGCGATCAAAGGAAAATGCGTCAAATGCCGGACCTGCGAGAAATTCTGTCCGGCCGGCTGTATCGAACTCGAAAAAGGTCAGATCGACAATGAACGGTGCATCCGGTGCATGAACTGCATTTCGCGCTGTCCGCTGGGCAGCATCGGATTCGTCCTGCCGAAAAAGGCGGAAATGAAACAGGATCTTTCGCGCCGGAAATTTCTGATCGGCGGAGGTGTATTGATCGCGGGACTTGCAGCCGGAGCCGTGCTGGCGAAAACCGGATTGGGGAAACTGGCGGAATATGCCCGACGTTTCAAGATATTGCCGCCGGGCGCCGGTGATGCCGCCCGTTTCGCCTCGAAATGCACTGCGTGTCAGCTGTGCACGGCGAATTGTCCGGCGAAAATCATCGTGCCTGCACCGGGCGGGGACGGTCCGGTATCGCTTGATTTAAGCAAAGGTGCGTGCCGCTATGACTGCAACCGCTGTTCGCAGGTCTGTCCGACCGGAGCGATCCTGCCGATCACGCTGGAATTGAAGAGAAAAACCAAAATCGCCGAGGCGAAATTCAACCCGCAGACCTGCATCGCCTTCCAGGAAGGGGAGAAGTGCGGCAAATGCGCGGCGGCCTGTCCGACGAAAGCGATCACCCTGCGTAAAAACGGCACGCCGCGTCCGGTGAAGACGGCGCTCTGCATCGGCTGCGGCGCGTGTCAGGCGGCCTGTCCGGCTTCGCAAAAAGCCATGACCGTGCATGAAATCGAAAAACAGACCATATTGGAAGCATAAAATCAACTGTTGGAGAACATAAAATGAGCAAAATCCTTTACCTCGAGGGAGCCTCGGGGATATCGGGCGATATGACGGTCGCTGCCCTGCTGGATCTGGGAGGAGACCGCGAAAAACTGGACGCCGTCCTGCAGAGTCTGCAGCTGGAAGGTTTCGATTACGCGGTTACCCGGAAAGCCTCCCGCGGCATCGAAGGCTGTGATTTCGACGTCATGCTGCACGAACACCACCACGAGCATGAACATGAGCACGAACACGAGCATCATGAACACCATCACCACGAGCATGAGCACGAACATCATGAACACCATCACCACGAGCATCGGAATCTGGCGGATGTTTATGCGGTGATCGACCGTGGAACGATGACGGACCGGGCGAGGGAACTGGCGAAAAAGATTTTCCGGATCGTGGCCGAAGCGGAATCGAAAGCGCACGGCAAACCCATCGATCAGGTGCATTTCCACGAAGTCGGCGCGATCGATTCGATCGTGGATATCGTGTCGGCCGCCGTGCTGATCGACGATCTGGGGATCACCGACTGCGTGGTGACGGGTCTGACCGAAGGACAGGGCACGGTGCATTGTCAGCACGGCGATCTGCCGGTGCCGGTGCCGGCGGTGCTCAATATCGCCCAGTCGCATGCGATCCCGCTGCGCCGGAGCGAGGTGCAGGGGGAAATGGTCACCCCGACCGGGATCGCGATCGCCGCGGCCTTGCGCACGCAGAAGGAACTGCCGCCGCAATATATCGTTTCCAAGGTCGGGATCGGTGTCGGGAAACGGGATTTCGGCCATGCCAACATCCTGCGCGCGATGCTGCTGGAAACCGCGCCCGATCCGGAACAGATCTTTCTGCTGGAAACCAACATCGACGACTCGACCGGGGAAGAGCTGGGGCAGGCATTGGAACAGCTGATGGCGGCAGGCGCGCGCGACGCTCATTTCCTGCCCTGTTTCATGAAGAAAAACCGTCCGGCGTATCTGCTCCGCGTCATCACGGATTCCGCCCATCTGGCGGAAATGGAACGGATCATTTTCGAATCCACCACGACGATCGGTTTGCGTAAGACTCCGGTGGAACGCACGGTGATGGAGCGTCAGGAGATCGAACTCCGGCTGCCGTACGGCACTTTTACGGCGAAAAAATGTTCCTGGGGGTCCGTGACGCGGTGTTATCCGGAATATGAAAGCGTAAAAAAACTGGCAGACAAAGCAGGAATGGATTTCCAGACGGTTTACGCGGCGGCGAAAAAACTGGCGGCGGAAAGCATCTGATCCAACTGAAAGGAGAAGGGAATATGAATCGAAGAGAGTTTCTGAAAGGGACCCTGACGGCGGCGGCTCTGGCACCGGTGGCAAAACTGGCGGCAAAAGCTGGCGCGGACGGCAACAAAACTTCCGACCTCGCCAAAGGTCCGCAGGTGACCCGGCGGCGTTACAAAAACACCAGTCTGACCCTGCCGATGCTGGGATTCGGCATGATGCGTCTGCCGACCCTCGGTCCGGGCAATCCCGAAATCGATTACGCCACGGTCGAAAAACAGATCGCGCGGGCGCTGGAAGCCGGAGTGAATTATTTCGACACCGCCTATTTCTATCATGGCGGCCGCAGCGAAAAATGCGCGGGCGACCTGCTCTCCAAATTTCCCCGCGATTCGTATTACCTGACCAGCAAGATGCCGGTCCGGTCCGTCCGCAGCGAGGCGGATGTTCCCCGTATTTTCGAGGAACAGCTGAAGAAGTGCAAGACCGAATATTTCGATTTCTATCTGGTCCACAATCTGAATGCTGCCCGGTGGAGAGACACGATCAAATTCAAGGTTTACGAATATCTGCTGGAACAGAAGAAAAAAGGACGGATCCGCAAGCTTGGTTTTTCCTTCCACGACAAGCCGGAAGTCCTGGAGACCATTGCCAAGGCGCATCCCTGGGATTTCGCCCAGATCCAGCTCAATTATCTCGACTGGGAGTTCTACCGCTCCAGAGAGCAGTATGAGATCCTTCAGAAATACAATATCCCTGCGATCATCATGGAACCGCTGAAAGGCGGCGCGCTGGCCAAGCTCAACCCGGAAGCGGTGGAAGTGCTGAAGCAGGCCAATCCCGACGTCAGCGTGGCTTCGTGGGCGTTCCGTTACGTCGGCAGTCTGCCGAACGTGATCTGCATCCTTTCCGGCATGACCCTGACCGAACATCTGGAAGACAACATCAAGACGTTCACCGATTTCAAGCCGCTGTCCAAGGAGGAATACGCGGTCGTTGCCAAAGCGCTGGACGTCTTCCGGAAAAAGAGCACCGTTCCCTGCACGGACTGCAAATACTGCATGCCGTGTCCGGCAGGAGTGAACATCCCGCGGAATTTCAATATTTACAACAATTTCAAAATCACCGGCGTGCCGCACCGGTTCAATATGGAATACAACAGTCTTCCGGAAGACCAGCGGGCGTCCGAATGCGTCAACTGCGGCGCCTGTCTGAAAAAATGTCCGCAGAAGATCAATATTCCGGAAGAATTGAAAAAAGTCGTCCGGGAAGCCGGAAAGCTCCGCAGACGCCGGACCGCCATGACTTGTTTTTCCGATGAACAGGAACTGGTCTGACCGATGGAACGGAGAGATTTCCTGAAGAATCTGTTCAAGGTGGCGGCCTACAGCCAGATCGCCGGACTGGCCGACACTTTGCAGGAAGACGTCAATACGGACAAGCGTTCGGGAAAAGGCGTGCAGGTCACGCGCCGTCCTTATAAACGGACCGGGCTCACGCTGCCCCTGCTGGGGTTCGGCATGATGCGTCTGCCGGGAAAAGACGGCAGGATCGACCTGGACGCCGCCTCGGCAATGGTCGCCAGGGCGCTGGAACACAGCTGCAATTATTTCGATACGGCCTATGTCTATCCCGGCAGTGAGGAATTCATCGGCAAAGTGTTGTCCGAATATCCCCGCGACAGCTATTATCTGACCAGCAAAATGCCGATCCACATTCTGAAAAGCGAAGACGATCTCGAACGGATCTTTCAGGAACAGCTCCGCCGCACCCAGGCGGGTTATTTCGACTTCTATTTCATGCACTGGCTGAATGCCGGTCACTGGACCATGGCGCAGGAACTTCATGTGTGGGATTTTCTGGAAAAACAGAAAGCCGAAGGCCGGATCCGGCATATCGGTTTTTCCTTTCACGATGAACCCGAACTGCTGGAGAAGATCGCCGCGGCTTATCCCTGGGAACTGGTGCAGATCCAGATCAATTATCTGGACTGGGAAATCTGCCGTTCGCGCGAAATGTATGAGATTCTGACCAGGCTCGGAATCCCGGTCGCCGTCATGGAACCGCTGAAGGGCGGCACTCTGGTAAATCTGACGGAATCGGCCCGGAATATCTTCACGGATGAAAACCCAGACCGCAGCATTGCTTCGTGGGGTCTGCGTTATGTCGCCAGCCTGCCGAATGTCCAGGTCGTTCTCTCGGGGATGTCCGCGATGGAACAGCTGGAAGACAATCTGCAGACGTTCATCAACTTCACGCCGCTGACGGAGGTCGAACGGGAAACCGTGGCGAGCGTTCTGGAAGAATACAAAAAGACCGGCGCGGTCCCCTGCACCGGATGCCGTTACTGCAGCCCCTGCCCCAGAGGCGTGGATATCCCGCGCAATCTGGCCTTGTACAATCAGACCAGAGCGCAGGGATCCGCCGGATCGGCGGGAATGGTCTACGATGCCATGACGGAACGGGAACGCGCCTCGAACTGCGCTGCCTGCGGTCTCTGCAAAACCCGCTGTCCGCAGAAAATCGACATCCCCGCGCAGCTGAAAAACACCGCCGCAGTTTTTGCGGCACGGAAAAAGTGACTCATTCCGCCGGACTGTTCTGTTCCTTTTCCTCTTTCGGAACCGGCTCGGAAGCGCAGATCTCGCGGAAACGGCAGGATGCACATGCCGGGGAGTCTTTCAGCCGGGGAAAGTTTTCCGATTTCAGACCGTCCGGCCGGTTGACGATTGCCTGCATTTCACCGGCACTGCAGACGATCAGGTCTTCGTCGGCCGGGGCAGGGATCACCGCATGGCAGATCAATCCCTTCGGAGTCGCGAAAATCTTATGGACCTCCAGCTCGAAATCGGGATATTTGCGCTGACACCAGACCGCGAACACCCGTTCCGGCAAACCGTATTCCTCATCGTCAGCCGGAAATGCGGTGTGATCTTCGGGTGAGGAATAATCGAACCGCACCGTCCAGGCGGAAACCGTACGTCCCCGGACCGCATAGATCCAGGGACGCAGCGAGATCTGCTGTCCGGCGAAGGTAAAGAGACGGTATTCCGGCGGCAGCCGCCAGTCCAGCGGATCTACGGCAGCCAGTTCTTCGGACAGATGCAGTTCATCCCACTGCATGAAAAAATCCCGGAAACGGTTCTGGATCACCTGAAGCATCTCTTTGGCGGAACCATATTCGCCCGTATCGTAATAAAGCTCCTGAAAAGAAGTGAATTTGGGATCGTCCAGATATGCATTTTCCTTCAAATCATCACGCGCATGGATCAGATGTCCCGACACCCGGATCTGAAACGCTTCAGTGAGCGCCTGTGCTCTTCCCTCGCCCATAAACTGTGCAATATCCAGCAGTGCGCCGGACAGTGAATCTTCGGCTGTCGAACTCATCCAGGAGTCGGCAGTGTCGAGATATTTCAGCAGATAGGCATGCATGGCCGGATCGGCGGAAAGCGAGTTCCAGCCGCCCTGCGCCAGATAATGACGGAAGAACCAGGCACGGCGGCAGCGGCGGAACAGAAAGTGCTTGGCCGGAGACCAGATGAATTCATCCGGCGGACGCGGCTTGCCCGTTTTGGCCGCATGCAGCAGCCAGCGGAAAAAATCCGGCATTTCAATACTGCGCAGGCAGATAATAGAGTTTGCCGGGCTGCGGCGTGAAGACCGGAGCGGACGGAGTCCCGTTGAGCTGGACGTTGACTCCCTTCAGGCTGCTTCGCGAGGTCAGCAGGGAGAACAGACGGCCGAAACTGAACGATTCCTTGTAACAGATCACCTGATATGAATCCGGTTTCAGATTCGCCTTTTTTGCCGCGGTATCCACGGCATCGCGGAAATATCCCAGCGAATCGACCAGTCCGAGATTTTTGGCCTGGACCCCGTCGAAAATGCGGCCGTCGCCGATTTCCGACGAACGGATCTTTTCCACCGGGATCTTGCGGGATTCCGCCACGATGCGGGTGAATTCGTTATACGTGTTGTTGACCAGCTGCTGAACGATCCGGATCTCTTCGGGAGTGCGCTGACGGGCGCCGTTGAGCATGTCCTTCATCTTCCCGGAGGTGTAGACCTCCGCCTGCAGACCGATCTTTTCGAACAGGCCGCGGTAGTTGATCGTGGACATGATGACGCCGATACTGCCGGTCAGGGTCAGTTTGTTGGCGATGATCGGATTGCAGGCCGCCGCCACATAATAGCCGCCGCTGGCCGCCATGGTGTTCATCATGGCCACCGCCGGTTTCCCGGTCTTCCGGAACCGCAGGATCTCCGCGTAGATCTCGTCCGATGCCACCACCTCGCCGCCGGGAGTGTTCAGATTGACGATCAGCGCTTTCACATCCCTGTCGGATGCCGCCCGGCGGATCCGGAGACAGATATGGCGGGAATGGGCAAGATTGCTGTCGAGAGTATCTTCATCGGAAACAATGACGCCGCGGACATTGATCACGGCGATCTTCGGCAGTTTTTCATCGTGTTTGCCCATCACATATTCTTCTTCGAGATTGTCAGGATCATCCGGAGACGAACTGCTCTTGCCGGAGTCTCCCGAAACCATGTTTCCAAGCCAGTAAAGACCCAGCACGATCAGCCCGCACACCAGAAACAAACTGAGCATCAGTCCAAATCCGCAGCCGAGACAGCCCCAGCCTGCTTTTTTTACGGTTCCATATTCTTCCGACATAACCTTTTCTCCTGTAATAAATGCATTCAACCAGTTATGATGCTACTATAGCATATTTCAGTTGCTTTTCAAGGCGGTTCTTCCACATCATCTGTAGAAATTTACTTACGTGGAACCTGGGTCATCGTTTCGAACCGGGCTTTGGATATGCCCGAGAGCATCGGTTCGCCCGAAAAGAACCGGTCGAATTCATCCAG
>JAZUCR010000607.1:0-18680 GCA_045639225.1 Victivallales bacterium | reverse complement strand
CGCCGACGATTTCGAAGCCTTCCGGCAGCGTGTCCAGATCGGCCCATGCCATGGTGCCGTCCGCCTGCGTCAGCCAGCTGCCCGCAAATCCGGCATCGTGTTTCAACACTACGTCGTCGCGGCCGTCGCCGTTCAGATCGCCGACCGCACTCAGTTTCCACTCGTCGCCGAGACTCTGGAAATAATTCCAGCCGGTGGTTTCACCGCCCGTGAAGAAGCAGCCGACCGCACCGTTGGTGTTGCGCAAAAGCAGATCGGTCTGTCCGTTGCCGTTGAAGTCACCCAGACCGACGATCTGCGTATCCGCGCTGAATTCGCCGATGGTTTCCCAGCCGTTGACTTTTCCGTCGTCGGCAGTCGTCCACGCCCCGACTACATTATCAGAGCTCTTGATATATACATCATCGGTATTCTTGCCCGCCGCTGTCCGGCCCGTGCCGAAGATTTCCCAGCCCGGATTGCGCGTGCTCAAGTCGCCCCAGGCGGCGGTCTGGTCGTTCTGGATCAGCCAGGCGCCGGTCGAGCCGTCGGCCGCATGTCCATCCTGCGCGATGGTCATCACGATATCCGCGCGCCCGTCCGCATTCAAATCGCCGGCAGTGCCGCTCTGAGCCGGGTCGAGGGTCAGCGACAAGGAATAATTGCCGATGGTAGAACTCCCGAATGCGGAAACCATTACCGTGTAGGTTCCGGCGTTGAGGTCCAAGCCGATCAATGAGAAATTGCCGGTCCCGCCGTCATCGTCGTATGCAATTTGAGTCATCGAACCATCCAGCAGCTGCAGCACCGTATCCCCGATCAGACCCGTCGTTTCAATGGTCACGAAGCCGGGCTTTGCAATGGTGAAGCTCCAGCAGTCGGTTTCGCCGGGGAAATCGATGGATTCATCGGAGATTTCATAAGAAGAGGTGATCACACCCAGATCGACGGGGTGAATGATATTGCTGACGGTATATGATTGGACCTCGGAAGCAAGACCATGGTCATCGAGCCCGCGGAAGTATACTATGCCGTTTTCAGACATTACCACGCCGGAAGCATACTCCAGCCAGGTCTCATCATCCAGGGAATACTGGCGGACCGCAGTAATGTCATTGAATTCCGCGGTTACAGTCACGCTTTGCGAGGTGAACGAGGTGATATCTGCCGTAATGTTCAATACTTCCGCTTTGGGCGGTTCCACGGTTACGGAGAAGGAATAACTGCTGATGACAGAATCGCCGTATGCGCAAACCTCCGCAATATAGGTTCCGGCACCGAGATTCATCCCGATCCAGGAATAAAGGTCTGTATCACGGTCGTCATTGTATGCAATTTCCGTCATCGATTCATCAAGCAGCCGCATCACCGTATCATTATCGAACAATCCGGAAGTTTCGAGGGACACAAACGAGTTATCTTGGATCGTGAATCTGTAGCGGTCGATTTCTCCGGCAGTCGTGATGGAGGCATCGGCCACCGTACTGGAAGAGGTGACAACGCCGAGATCGAAGTTGTCGATTATCGCAGTGGACAGAAGCAGGTAGTCCTCTGTGACTGCCAGCGTAAAGGTATATCTGCCGGACTCCAGCGCATCTCCGTCGACCGTGAGAGTGCCGTAATTGGATCCGTCCGTGCCGATGGACACGGTTCCGGTGAAGGAATCGGCTCCGCCGGCCAGAATATAAATGCCCGAGGCCTGATTTTCGGCAACCGTGACCGTATAAGCCGGGGTGCCCTGGATCAGTGAAATATCGTTGACGAGGACATCCGAATATCCGTCGCAGTTGGTAATATTAAAATCAATGATGCTGCCTACATATGCGGAAACCACTGCTCCGGAAGCGATTTCCAGATAACCGGTTGCTTTGCCGCCGTCTCCGATGCCCAGATAACCGCCGTCATCGACCCAGGTATTGACCGCAGAGCCGCCGCTGTAAACATTGAGTCCGCCGCCGGGTCCGACAGAGGTATCCACTACGGTGTATCCGGACGAAACATTGTAAGTTGAATCGACCAGACTCAATCCATAAACCGTGCCATTGATCACAGTCAGCTGCAGTTCGCTGTCCACGACTGCCAGCGAATAGAAATCACCGTTGTAATACTGCGTATCGCCGTTGACCGTGAGAGTGCCGTAATTGGATCCGTCCGTGCCGATGGAAACGGTTCCGGTGAAACCGGCAGCTCCGCCGGCCAGCGTATAAACGCCCGCCGGCTGCGTATAACCTTCCCCGGTCCGATCTTCGGCAACCGTGACCGTATAAGCCGGAGTGCCGTGAATCAGCGAAAGATCGTTTACGAGGGCATCCGATCCGCCATCGAAGCCGGAAATATCGAAATTGACGATACTGCCGGAATACGCCGAAACAGTTGCGCCGGTTCCGATTTGCAGGAAACCGGTCACAGTGCCGCCGTCTCCGATGCCCAGATAACCGCCGTCATCGACCATGGTATTGATCGCAGAGCCGCCGCTGTAAACATTGAGTCCGCCACCGGGTCCGACATAGGTCTGCAATACGGTGACTCCGGCCGAGACATTGTAAACCGAATCGGCCAGAGCCATTCCGGAGATGACATCATTGACGGTCAGCCGCAGCTCGCTGTCCACGGTTGCCAGCGTAAAAGAATGGCGGTCGTAAATCAGCGAGGCTCCATTGACTGCAAGCTGGCCGTAATCGGTCTCATCCGTACCGATGGAAACGGTTCCGGTGAACCCGGCGGCGCCGCCGGCCAGCGAATAAACACCCGCGGACTGATCATCGGAAACCGTGACCGTAAAGGACGGTGTTCCCTGTATGAGCGAAAGATCATTCACGCGGACAGTCGAACGGCCGTTGAAAGCGGAAATATCGAAATCAATGATAGAGTCACTGCTTATCGTGCGGACCACAGCTCCGGAAGCGATTTCCAGGATGCCGGTCAGTTTGCCGTAGGAAACAACCAGCCAACCGCCGGAATTGACCGTGGTGCTGTTCGCAATTCCTTCGTATTCGACATGCATGATGCCGCCGGAATTGACCGTGGTACCGGTCGCCATCCCGCGGTCGTAGACATTCACCCTGCCGCCGAAACTGACCGTAGTACCGGTCACCGTGCCTTTGCCGTAGACATTCAGACTGCCGCCGGAACTGACCGTGGTGCCGGTCGCCATCCCGTTGCCGCAGACATACATCAGCCCGTCGGAATTGACCGTGATGCTGTCTGCTGTCCCGGAATTCTCAACAACCATCCTGCCGCCGGAATTGACCATGGCAGCGGTCGCCATCCCGCCGCTCCATACATCCGCCCAGCCATCTTCTTCAATGGCGGTGTTTTCCAGTTTGCCGCCGTTCATCACAAACGCGGAGTATCCGCTGGTCAGCGGTTCCTCTATCACGGCAGAGGAGGAAACCACCGCGTTATTCGATGCCACATACACTCCGTTGTAATCACTGGTAAAGGTCACCGTTGCATCTGCCGCAAAATAAATATATCCAACACCCGGCGTCCAAGCTATATCCAGAGCCGTTCCGCCGCTGGAGACAAACATACGGCCGTTGGAATTGACCGTGATCCTGTTCGCCGTGCCGCCGTTGGAGACATAAAGTTCGCCGCCGGAATTGACCGTGGTGTCGACAGCCGTTCCACTGAAATTGACAACCATGTAATCGGTGTTGTTCAGAATAACCCCGCTGCTGACTACTCCGCTTGAAACCTCGTAACTTGCCATTTTACTGCTCCCTTTCAATTAATTGTATAAAACGTGATCATATTGTTCTTACATAAGTCCGAATTGCCTTTCGATTCGCTGTCCGGGAAATAACGGTATATCGGAATAATTTAATCGGGTTGAATAAATTTTGCAAGCAGGAAAAGAAAAATGTTACGAAAAAAGAATCGCATCTGCCAAGACAGAAAATCGCGGAAGACGCCAGACGTTTTCCGCGATCTTGTCAAAAAAATCCGGCAGATACGATCGCCGCATCTGCCGGAAAAAATATGAACTGAACTTCGATTATTGCGGTTTCGAAGGCGCAGGCATTACGATCCCGCGCATTTTACGGAGGATCACCGCACATTCTCTGGCCATGGAATGACTGGTGGCATCCGTATCGCCGATGCCTTTCATGGAAGCGGTAACGGTCCCGGCGGTCTTGCCTTTGTTATCGACGATCTTGACCGAAATTTTAATGGCTTTTTCCGAACCGCGTGACATCTTGACCAGACAAAGGGCGTCGGTTTTCAATTTGGCACAAAGATCCTTGATCTCTTTTTCGGTAAGGTCGCGTCCGCGGGAAAGTTTCAGCTCGGCAACGGATTTCTGGATGGAAGCAGTGTCCAGCATATTGATTTTTGCATGGGTAGTGAGCTCGGACAGGAAATATTCGTTGAAAAGGCTGCGGCACATTTCCAGCCCGTTGGCGGGATCGTCTTCGATATCGGACACGGCGGCGGCGACAGGTCTTTGAGCATAAAGTGTAAAAGCGGAGAAAAGAACCGCAACAGCGATTAAAAGCTTGTGAAGCATGACAGACTCCTTGTGCTTGGTTAATTGATTGAAACACATTGGATAATATACCATGGAAAAATGAATAAAGCAAACGTCAAACGGAGAAAAAAACCGTGAAAAAGGCGACAAAATGTCAAAAAAGGTGAAGTTTTCGCTTTTAATATTAAAAAAAAGGGTTATATTATGCAATCAATTTATGCAGTTTCAAAAGATGAACATAAGAAGGAGTCTGCGAATGAACGAATACAAAGTCGGAATCCTGGGCTTCGGCACGGTAGGTGCCGGGGTAGCCGATTGTCTGCTGAACAATGTTGAGGTGATAGCCAAACGGACGGGAGTGAAACCTGTGCTGGCGGGGATCGCCGATCTGGACATCAAAACCGACCGCGGGATCAAAGTGCCGAAAGAACTGCTCACCACGGACGCGTCCGAACTGATCCACCGGGTGGATGTGGTGGTGGAACTGATCGGGGGCACCACAGTGGCGAAAAAATTCATTCTGCAGGCGCTCAATGAAGGGAAATGCGTGGTCACGGCGAACAAGGCGCTGCTGGCGGAACACGGGGAAGAACTCTTCGCCGCGGCGGAAAAGAATCATGCGGACCTCTATTATGAAGCCAGCGTCGGCGGCGGCATCCCGATCATCAAGGGACTGCGCGAAGGGTTCTCCGCGAACCGCATCAGCCGGATCTACGGCATCCTGAACGGCACCTGCAACTATATCCTGACGCGGATGGAACGCGAGGAAATCGATTTTGCGCCGGTGCTGAAGGATGCGCAGCAGCTGGGATATGCGGAAGCGAATCCCTCGCTGGACATCGACGGGTTCGACACGGCGCACAAAGCGGCGATCCTGGCGGCGCTGGCCTACGGGAAATGGTTCGGCATGGATCCGATCTACGTGCAGGGCATCCGGGATGTCTCGCTGGCCGATATCAAATTTGCCGGCGAACTCGGTTACAAAATCAAGCTGCTGGCGATCCTGAAACAGGACAAAGACGGCAAGGTCGAGATCCGGGTCCATCCGACGATGATCCCGAAAAAGACCCAGCTGGCGATGATCGACGAAGTGTTCAACGGCGTGATGGTGACCGGAGATTATGTGGGCGATACGCTGTTCTACGGCCGGGGAGCCGGACGGAGCGCCACCGCAAGTGCGGTCGTGTCCGATATCGTCGACATCGGTCTGAATCTGGCGACCAAATCGATCCGCCGGATCGCTTCGTTCCGCGAAGGACCGCAGTTCACCAGTCTGGTGAAGATGGACGACGTCAAATCCCGTTATTATCTGCGGATCCAGGTGCTGGATGTGCCGGGTGTGCTGGCGAAAGCCACCCGGATCCTGGGCGAGAACGACATCAGTATCTCCAGTCTGGTGCAGCGTGAAGGACAGTCGCGGAACAACGTTTCCCTGCTGGTCATCACGCATCAGACGCTGGAAAAACATATCAAGGCGGCGATCAGCCAGATCAACGCGCTGCCGGAAGTCCGTGATACCGTCAAACTGATCAGAATCGAGGATATTTGATCATGGGTGAGCATACCATCGAAAAAATCGGCGGGACCTCGATGAGCCGTTTCGGCGAGGTCATGAACAATGTGATCATCGGTTCCCGCAAGGGTGCGGAACTTTACAACCGGGCGTTCGTGGTGTCCGCTTATTCCGGCATCACCAATGCGCTGCTGGAAGACAAAAAAACCGGCGCGCCCGGTGTTTACGGGCATATCCTGCACGACAGCAAGGAATGGGAGAATGCCCTCGAGAACGTGCGGACCAAGATGCTCGAATACAACAAGTCCTTCGAGTCGATCGGTCTGGATGTGAAAAAGGCGGATGCTTTCGTGAACGAGCGGCTGGACGGGATCCGTTCCTGCCTGCAGTATATCCGTTATCTGCGGACGGCGGGACATTCCAAGCCGGCGGATTATCTGCCGGCGACGCGGGAATTCCTGGCTGCGGTCGGCGAAGCGCACAGTGCATTCAATTCCACGATGATCCTGAAAGCCAACGGGATCAACGCCCGGTTCATCGATCTTTCCGGCTGGATGTCCACGGAAGTGCGGACGTTGGACGAAGCGATCCTGAATGCGTTCAAGGACGTGGATTTCGCGACCGAAATGCCGATCGTCACCGGTTATGTGAAATATGACGAGGGCATCATGCGTCATTATGACCGGGGCTACAGCGAGATCACGTTCAGCCGTCTGGCTGTCCTGACCCAGGCCCGCGAAGGCATCATCCATAAGGAATTCCACCTCTCCACCGGCGATCCGAAGCTGATCGGCGTGGACAAGGTGAAGATCATCGGCAACACCAACTTCGATATTGCCGACCAGCTCTCCGATATGGACATGGAGGCAATCCATTCCAAGGCGGCGAAGGATATGGAACTGCGCAATATCCCGATCCGGATCAAAAATGCGTTCGACCCGGGACATCCGGGCACGCTGATCAGCCGGAATTATGTCTCGCCGACCCCGCGTGCGGAAATGATCTGCGGCCGCAGCGACCTGATCGCGCTGGAAGTCCACGATCCGGAAATGGTGAGCGAGATCGGTTATGACTACAAGCTCTGCTGTCATCTGGCGGACAACGGAATCAGTTATATTGCCAAGAACACCAATGCGAATACGATCACGCATTACATTCCGCAGAAGGCGAAAAATCTGGAACAGTGCCGTGAGGCGATCTGCAAGGCGTTCCCGCATGCGGAAGTGCATACGCGCCCGGTGGCGATCGTGTCGGTGATCGGGACGAATATGAAGATCCCGGGTTTTCTGGCGAAGGCGGCCGCGGCTCTTTACGAGGCGGATATCAACGTCCTGGCGCTGGATCAGGTCATGCGTCAGGTCAATATCCAGTTTATCGTGGAACGCGATGATTTCAAAAAGGCGCAGATCGCCCTGCATCGCGAATTCGTGGAAAAAGAAAACTGATCACCCGACAGGAGGGTTTTCATGAGCATTTACATTCAGAGCCGGATCGAATCCGGAGTTTTGCTGGCGGATTCCGATATTTCCCTGAACCAGCCCCGGATCCTGAATTGTTCCGGAGCCGAAATCCAGGCGCCGATGTTCCGGGAGCAGAAACTGGAGAACGGTACGTTCCGTTACTGGTTCGATGCCTCCGCACTGGAGCGCTGGACGCCCGATACGCCGGTTTTATATGATCTGGAGGCGAACGGCGAAAAAGTGCGTTTCGGCTATGTTTCCCTGCGTCCCGACGGCAACCGCGCGCTGCTGCTCAACGGCAGTCCGGTCTATCTGCGGGGTTACATCCGCGGCATTGTGGCGCATGAACATCCGAACATGACCGGCGGAACCCTGAAAGACGCCGCGGTCAAAAACATCCGTCAGGCGAAAAAATACGGTTTCAACCTGGTCCGTTTCCACAGCACGATCCCGACTCCGGAATTCGTGGAAGCCGCCGACGAGGAAGGTCTGTTCATCCACATGGAGATCGGTTTCGCCTATGAGGTGAACGAGAAGGCCGAAAAGAAAAACATCTCCATGAACAACGAGAAATGGAAAGAAACCATCCTGCAGTACCGGAACCATCCCTCCGTGGCGATTTTCTGCATCGGCAACGAGATGCACAATTCCGGACATTACAAAGAGGTCCGGGTGCTGTATGAACAGGGCCGTGCGCTGGCGCCGGGCAAACTGATCATGGACAATTCCGGCTGGGGCGAATTCGACCGCCAGACCGCCGATGTCTTTTCACAGCATATTGCGTATTTCTTCCCGTTCAAACATCATGGCGGCATGTTTCACTCCGATGCGCCCTGGCGGATCAACGGATCCGCTTATGACGAACAGCTGGATGTCGCTTCCGAAAAGAACGGCATCCGGGCGGAGATTCACCGGACGATCGTGCCGGCCAAGCCGACTCTCGCGCATGAGGCGATCCATTATATCGATATTCCCGACTACGCGGCGCTGAACCGGAAATTCGATGAGTTCTGTGCGAAAGTCGGTCCGGCCTATCTGGAAGCCAACGGCATCCAGAAACCCCGCTATATGACCGAACTGCCGAAACTGCTGGAGCGCAAAGGTCTGACCCATAAGCTGCCCGATTATATTGCCGCCTCGCAGCAATTCAAAATGGCAGCGATCAAAACGTATCTGGAAAAATGCCGGCTTTCCAGCCTCTGCGGTTTCGAAATGCTCCAGTTCGCCGACTGTCTCAAATACGAAAACAAAAACGGCATCGTGGATTGTTTCGATGATGACAAGTTCATTCCGCCGGAATGGATAATGGAGTTCAACGGCAATATCGCGCTGCTGGCCGATTTCGAGAGTGAAGTCTATTATTACGGCGATGAGATCAGAGCCAAGATCTGGATCTCCGATTTCCTGCAGAACCCGACGGTGACGGGAGGCGATCTGACGCTCCGCGTGAAAAAGGCCGACGGCAGCGTGGAAACGGTTTATGAAGGGCATCACGTCACCTTGACCGGCGGACTGCAGCAGGTCGCGGGCATCTCCCTGCGTTTCGCTCCGGAAAAGAGCGCGCAGCAGCTGATTTTCCAAGCGGAATTTCAGGCCGGCGAACTGCATCTGACGAACAGCTGGAAACTGTGGGTATATCCGCATGTCTCTATCGAACGTCTGCCGGAAACCCGCCTGAACAATGCGGCATTGGAAAAAGTCCTCAATGCCTCCCCGACGGTGAAAACCGCTGCGGATGCGGTGGTGACCGATGTGCTGGACGACCGGGTCTTTGCCGATCTGGAAGCCGGGAAAACGGTTTATCTGCTGTATCACCGGGATGCGCCGGGACATCAGTATTATATTCCCGGTGCGCTGGAACGCTTCAAACCCTGCATCTGGGACCGCGGCAGCAATCTGGGCGGCATCATTTATTCGGACGCGGTCCGGAAAGCGCTGGCGTCCAACCGGTATTTCGATCTGAACTGGTACGGTCTGCTGGAAGCCGGCTACAAAGTCTGTCTGGATGATTTCCCGGCGCCGGTGGAAGAACTGGTGTGCGGAGTGGACAAGCCGGTGCGCGACCGCATGAAAGGTCTGGTCAACGGGATCAAGGATTTCATCGATCAGGACACCTTCCGGAATTTCTCTCACCTGTTCAGTGTGAAAGTCGGGAAGGGAACTCTGGCGGTCTGCACCTTTGCGCTGAAGTCCCCGGAAAATCCGTCCGTTGCCGCTTTCCTGGCGGAACTTTTCAATGATTCCGAACTGGTGAAGACTGCGAAGAGCATCGAGCCCGCGGTTTTGAAGAAATATCTGGCGGACCAGACCGCCAGAGGCGTCCGGAAAGAAGATACGATGAACCATTTCTGGGAAATCGACAACAAGCTGGTGGAAGACACCTTGTTCTGGGAAGAAGCAAAGCTTGATCTGCGGAAGATCCGCTGATCCGGTCAATCTGGACTCGAATGGGAATGAAAATGGAAATGGAACAGCAAAACCGGCTTCAGGCGGAGAATGACAAAATATCTCCGTGGCGTGCGGCCTGGCCGTTCTGGTGTTTTCTGGCCTTGGTGGCGATGGTGCTGGTCCCGGTTTTTATCGATATCATCCCGCAGCGGGATGTGGCATTCCGCTATGCTCCGATGGCCGAAGCGTTCCGGGACGGCGATTTCACCTATGCGTTCCATCCGAGGACCGGTTTTCTGCATACTTTCACGGCGGCAATCTTTGCCTGGCTGCTGCATTGCAGCGGTTTTCTGGCTTGCAAGCTGTCCAGTCTGCTGTTCATGGCGCTGCCGGTGTTTCCGCTGTATGCGATCATGCGGCGGGTATATTCCCGTTTCATGGCGGAAATCTGCACGTTTATCTTCATCTTCGCTTCCCAGCTGCAGCGTCTGGGCTGGAGCGGCCTGCGCGATTCCCACAAATGTTTCCTGATCATCCTGGCCGGATATGCGCTGATCGTGATTTATCAGCAGCGGGAAAAATGGACGGGTTACCTCTGGCTGGGTGTCGCTGCGGGACTGGGCATCGTGACCCGCGGGGATCTGGTGCTTTACATGTCGCTGCTGTTCTTCTGGGGAATCGTGATGGAACTGAAGCTGAAAAAACTGCCGTACCGGAGCATCTGCAGTTCGGTGCTGGCCGTGCTTCTGGCCTTGCCGGCGATTGTATTGAACTGGTATCTGGCGGGTGTTGCGGTGCCGGAGATCCGGTTCGCCTGGCTTTTCCGGAAGGTGGCGAACCGTTATCCCGGGCTGGGCGATACTTTGCCGCTGATCGGTCTGAGTCTGGTCGCTGCCTTTCTGGCTGCCTGGGCCGTCCGGAAAATCCATGATGCCGGATTCGGAAAGATCCTCGGCTGGCTGGCTGCGGCGGGTCTGCTGTTCCTGCTGGTCCGCCAGTGCTGTGCGAAAGATTTCTATCTGGAAGTTCCGGTCCGGGTTTATCTCGGTTCGGTGTTCCAGGGATTCTTCCCCGTATATGCGGTGACCGGGCTGGTCGGGATCGGTTTCCGGCTGGCACGCAAACAATGGATCCGGGAAGAATCCATTCTGGCGGCGCTGCTGTTCGGCCATGCCATTCTCGTCTGTTCCCAGGTCATTCTCAATGACCATTTCCTTTATGTTTCATCCCGCTATCTGATCCCCGCGATGCCGCTGGAACTGGGCTGGTCGGTAACCGGCATTCTGGTGCTGTGGGAACTCCTGACCCGTCCGGTCAGAAACAGTCATCCCCGGCTGGTCCAGAACGTCGGCTGCATTGCTTTTGCCTTGACGGTCTGCGGTTTCCTGTATGATTTCTACCAGCCGCTGATGCGGGAATACATGCGGGAAAAAGGCCGGACTTATCTGGCCGGCCTGGTCCAAATCGCTGAAACGCTCCGGAACGATTATCGCGGACCCGCCGAGTTCCGTCCGGAAGTCGATCCGGGTCGCTATATCCCGAAATTGAATCCCGCCGTGCTTTATCTTTCCCAAAACCGCCAGAAAACGGGACTGCGGCCGGATTTCGGACGGCAGACCACATCGGTTTTCCTGGCACACGGCCGGTTGACCGAACATTTTCATGAAGCGGATTATGTCGTTGAAAAATATGCGGAAAACAATCGTCTCCCGAACGGACTGATCCTGCTTCGCGAAGTCGATTTGGGAAAAGAGAAATATCGGATATGGAAAAGGGTCAGGTGAAGGTCCGGAATCAGGGCTGGCTGAGAGTATGGTGTCTGGTATTGACCGATATCCTCGCACTGTACGGAATCCTCGCGGCGGTCCTGTGCGTTTACAAACAGTTCGGCGGCGATTATTCGCTGACGATCCTGGCGGATCTCTGGCCTCTGCCGGCAGCGGTGGTGGTCTGCAATCTTTTCGCCCGGGTCTATTGCGGCAGTTTCCTCTATCCCGGCGGCGGCTGCGGACAGGTGGATGAACTTCGCCGTCTGACCCTGTCCGTCATCTGCGGTTACGGGATCCTCTTCGCTTACCTTTCCCTTACCCGGTCCAGTGAAAACTACACCCGTCTGGGTCTGGTGTTTTCCATGGGTATTTCCGTTCTGATGCTGCCGATTTTCCGCTACTGGACCCGGATTCTGCTCGACCGGTTCGGCCTCGGTATGATCCCCGTGCTGATCACCGGAGCCGGCAGAACCGGACGCCGGGTCGGCGAAGAACTCAAACGCGACCGGTTCTTCGGTTTTCAGATCGTCGGTTATCTGGACGACAAGGTCGGACCGGAAGTCGAACTGCCTGGCGGACGGGTCATCGGCAAAACCTCCGATTGTCTCGATCTGGCAAAAAAACTGGGAATCGACTATCTGGTGGTCACCCTCCCGCTTCTGCAGATCAGCACCAGCCTGGATTCCTGGCTGGAATTTTTCCGTCATATTCTGATCGTGCCGGCCAACCGGGTGTTTCCGATCCTCTGGACCAAGCCGCTGGATCTGTGCGGTTTGGGTTCCATGGAAATCGGCAACCGGCTGAAACGTCCTCTCGACCGCTGGACCAAACTCCTGTTCGAATGCGTGATCTCCACCCTGGCGATCGTGTTTCTGCTGCCGCTGGCTCTGGTGCTCGCGGTCCTGGTCAAGTGTTCCAGCCGCGGACCCGTCATTTACCGTGCCAAACGGCTCGGGGTCAATGGCAAGCCCATCGAAGTGTGGAAATTCCGGACCATGTATAAGGATGCCGATGACCGTCTGGCTAAGATCCTCGCCGAAAATCCCGAGCTGAAAAAAGAATGGGATGAGAATTTCAAACTGAAAAACGATCCCCGGATTACGCCGCTGGGAAAAATCCTGCGCAAGACTTCCCTCGATGAGCTCCCGCAGTTCGTGAATGTCCTCCGCGGCGAAATGGCCGTCATCGGTCCGCGTCCCATCGTGGAAAAGGAAATCTCCTATTACGGCAGACATTATGAAGTCTTTTCCCGCGTCAAGCCCGGTATTACCGGGTTCTGGCAGGTCTCCGGACGCAGCGATACCACCTATGAACGCCGGATCGAACTGGATATGTATTATATCAACAACTGGTCCATCTGGCTCGATTATTATATTTTCCTGAAAACCATTAAAGAAGTGCTGATCTGCCGCGGAGCCAATTAACATGCAAAAAGTCGCTTTGATCCATTACTGGCTGACCAATATGCGCGGTGGCGAAAACGTCACTGCCGAATTCTGCAAACTTTTCCCCGATGCCGATATTTTCACCCATGCCTGGAATCCGGAGAAAGTCAAAGAACCCTTCAATTCCCATAAAATCATCGAATCTTTCATTTCCCGTCTGCCGCTGGCCCGGAAAAAATGTCAGATCTATCTCCCCCTGATGCCGTCCGCGCTCGCCCGGCTGGATTTTTCGCCTTACGATCTGATCCTCAGCAACGAATCCGGTCCCAGCAAAGGCATCCGGAAACCTTCTACCGCCCGTCATATCTGCTACTGCAATACTCCCATGCGCTATGTCTGGGATATGTTCGACGATTATTACCGCGCCGCGGGGCTCGGCGGCAAGATCGCCATGCGCATCTTCAAAAACTATATGCGCAAATACGATCTGAAATCCGCCGAAAATGTCGATCAGTTCCTTGCCAACAGCAATTTCGTTGCAGACCGGGTCAAACGCATTTACGGACGCGATTCCATCGTCGTCTATCCCCCCGTCGATACCGATTATTTCGTCCGTGAAGACAGTGATGAAACCAAAGATTATTATCTGGTTGCCGGACAGCTGATCACCTACAAGCGCCCGGAACTCGCTTTGCGGGCCTGTCTCAGGATGCACCGCAAACTGGTCCTGGTCGGCGACGGTCCCATGCGGCCTCAGCTGGAACAGGAAGCGGCGGGCAATCCGGATATCGTTTTTGCCGGCCGGGCCACGCGTCCGCAGCTCCGCAAATATTATGCCGAAGCCAAAGCTCTGATTTTTCCCGGCATCGAGGATTTCGGCATCGTTCCCCTGGAATCGCAGAGTGTCGGCGTCCCCGTGATCGCTCTCGGCATCGGCGGCGCGCTGGAAACCATTGCACGCGGAAAAACCGGGATTTTCTTTCCCGAACCGACGGTCGATTCCCTGTGTCACGCCATTGAGGAATTCGAAGCTTTGCGTTTCGACCGTCAGACGATCATCGATCATGCGCAGAAATTCCACCGGGATGTCTTCGTGCAGAAAATGCGCGATGTCCTGGGGTTGGACAGCCCGAAATAAGCCGCGGCACAAACACCCGGAGCTGCGAAATCCGGTGATCACGTCCATGAGCTTGCAGTGCGCGTCTGTTCATAATGTCCATTGTGTCCATCAAGTCCGCGTTTCCCTCTGCGTCTCGCGTCATGCCGCTTTTTTCGCGGTGTCCGACCTGTCCGGCTGGTCCGATAAAATTCCGCGGTAATCCCGGCATGATGTGTCATGGCATGGCTTACGCGATTCACGGACGATTCGGACCTTACGGACGATTCGGACAATTGCGCGGAAACCAAACTCATGACACGAGATCCAGTGCTTTCCTCTTTTTTCGCTTGCTTTTTGTTACGTTATGTTGTATATTTCTCTATGATCAATTTGAAATGAAATCAAGGAATGATAAACATGGTCTATTATGTTTCCAGCGGAGAAGTCAGTACAGGGATTGTTCTGAACAATGATTCGATGTATGTCTATAACTGCGGTTCGGCAAACAGTACCACGGTCAACTCAGGCGGCAAGCTGTATGTCTCCAGCGGCGGGATGCTTACCGATTCCCTCATCAGTTCAGGCGGCAAACTTTATGTTTATTCTCATGGGCTCACCAGCCGGGTGACCATCATCGGCTATCAGGCGGCCAGCTCCGGAGGAACTTGTGTGGATGACATCCTTTCCAGCGGAGGCATTCAGGATGTCTTCAGCGGCGGCATGGTGTCGCGTTCGGTCGTTTCTTCGGGTGGCAAAATCCTGCTCGCCGGTGGTCAGGCATTGGACACAGTGGTCTCGAATGGCGGCAGTCTCTATGTCCGTTCCAACGGTTCGAATCTGAGTTACGCTTCTGGTGCACAGATCTTTTCCGGCGGCTTCATGGATGTGTATGACAGTTCCACGGCCGAGGGGACTGTTATCCATGAAGGCGGCTATGTCCGGGTGCGGAATTACGGCATAGCCAGCAATACGCAGATCGAGTCCGGTGCTTCCATGTATGTCCATTCCACCAGCGGATTGGCAATTGACACAGTTGTGTCCGGCTTTGCCCGTGTGTATGACGGCGCTCTCATGAGCCAAACCACGATCACTTCCGGGGCCAGTTTCCATCTCTGGCGCGGCGGCATCATGAAGGATGCCGAGGTGCAGTACGGCGGGCTGCTGGACATTCGAGAATCGGCACCAATCCTGACTGGAAATATCCGCGTGGCCGGGCAGCTGAAGGCGAGTCACAACCAGAACATCGATGCCTCCGGCGCGGTCGTCATGCTGGATTTGACCCTGCGCACCGATGCAGACGATTATTCCATCATCAATCTGGATTATCTGGGAGAAACGAATATCAGCATCACTGTTGCCTCCGATCAGGCCGCGGGGGTTTACAAGCTGGCATCCAACGCGGGGAATTGGGATTCATCCATTGCCTTTACGGTTCAGGGAGAAGGAACCGAACATGAGCTGTCATTGGGGGTTGTCTATTCAGGGAACGGAAAAAACTACACGCTGGGAAAAGGCAGCGATGGCAATATCGTCCTTTCGATATCCAATGCACCCAATGGCGGAATGAATGATCATGTCCTGCTTTCGCCTTATACGGAAGCGGGACAGTGGAACTTGGGGGCATTGCAGAAATCGATATTCGAGATGGAATTCAAAGGCTCGGTAAAAAAGGTTACGGTGGCCGGCGTATCCAACCTGACGGCGGAAGATTGGTTTTCAGTTGACAGCTATCCGATTTTCAGAAACGCAAAAATCGTGGATGCCAACAAATCAATCGTTGCAGATTGGGATAATTACTGGTGCGAATCATATACCAATGCCAACTTGTTGACATGGACGGGATTTTCCGCACTTGCCGGATACACAGGAGAAGATGATCTGTTCAAGGAATATCTCAACAGCAAAACCGCCTTTTTCAGCAACATATTCTTTGAAAAACACCCAGATCTTTTACAATATGGAAAAACGAAATTCTATCGTTTCAACAGTTATGATGAGAGCACCCATAACCTCACAGGCATGTCGAATGCAGCGGCCGACCTTGCAACGGGGCGATATGTAGGCTATCTTCAGTTTACTCGAGGGGAAATCGGAAACGTCACCGGCAGCCATGCCGTTACCATCTATGGTTTCGTAACGGATGAAAGTCGATCCACCGATGACATGGACTATTATTGTGGAGTCGTCATCGCGGACAACAATTACAACGGCAAGTTCAGCCTTTCCCAAAACAGTGAGAAAGAACTGAAAATTGTTGGAATTCATTGGGATGCAGACAATGAGATCTATTGCCTTGAAGATGATTACAAAGGTTTTTTCGCTTTTATCGAATTGTATCAGGTGCTGGAACAGCCCGGTGCGGCCGATTTGATCTGGTATCGTCCAAACGGCTGGACTTCCGCCTTGACTATCGGAACAGATACAGCCGACGAGGCGGATATCTTTTATGACTCCGATGATTTGCTGGTCAGTTTCGCCGTAACCAACCAGGGTATGGCGGCAGCTGGCGCCTTTTATGTATCATTTTACGTTGACAACGAATTGTCTCAGGTTTTCATGGTTGATTCGCTGGATCCGAACCAGATATCGGCGGGTCTTCGCTATGACATCGGGAAATTGAACGAAGGCAGACATACCCTCAAGATCGTTATCGACTCGGAAGACAATGTCGTGGAAAACTATGAACAGAACAACGTTTTCTCCAGGTCCATCGATGTTCATCATTCCGGTAATGCGGTGGTGGTCAGTTCCGGCTCGGAGCTTCTCATTCACAGTCAGGCCCTTGTCATCGTGGAATCGGGGGGATGGTGTCAGGTAGTGGGGCCGAATACCTGTCTGACTTCTGCAACAGTCTTATCAGGGGGGTCCCTGATTTGTTATTCCGGGAACACGCTTTGCTGCACGAATCTTGCTGCAGCAAAGTTGTCGGTTGGCAATGGCACAATGGCGGAACAAACCGTCCTTTCCAGCGGGGCAAGCCTGGTGATCACCTCCGGCGGGACTTGTGTGGATGACATTGTTTCCTCCGGCGGCGTTCAGGACGTGTTCAGCGGCGGACTGGTGTCGCGTTCGGTCGTTTCTTCGGGTGGTAAAATCCTGCTCGCCGGTGGTCAGGCATTGGACATAGTGGTCTCGAATGGAGGCAGTATCTATGTCCGTTCCAATGGTTCGAATCTGAGTTACGCTTCCGGCGCGCAGATTTATTCCGGCGGCTTCATGGATGTCTATGACAGTTCCACGGCCGAGGGGACTGTTATCCATGAAGGCGGCTATGTCCGGGTGCGGAATTACGGCATAGCCAGCAATACGCAGATCGAGTCCGGTGCTTCCATGTATGTCCATTCCACCAGCGGACTGGCGGTTGACACCGTGGTGTCGGGCTTCGCCCGCGTGTATGACGGGGCGCTGATGAGCAATACCGTCATCACATCCGGAGCCAGCTTCCATCTTTGGCGCGGCGGCATTATGAAGGATGCCGAAGTGCAGTATGGCGGACTGCTGGACATTCGCGAATCGGCCCCGGTCCTGACGGGAAAGGTCCTCGTAGCCGGGCAATTGAAGGCGAGTTATGACCAGAACATCGATGCCGCCGGCGCGATCATCACGCTGGATTTGACCCGGCGCAGCGATACGGATGATTATTCCATCATCAATTTGAATTATCTCGGAGAAACGAACATCAGCATTACCGTTGCCGACAATCAGGCAGCGGGCGTTTACAAACTGGCGTCGAATGCGGCAAACTTTGCCTCCGCGATGTCGCTTTCCATCGGGACAAAAACTTATGACGATGCGCTCACGGCAGGCGGCAGTTTCACCGTTGGCGGACGGGATTATTTGCTTGAACTCAACAGCAATAATATGCTGACTCTGACCGTTTCCGGGAATCCGGAACCCCCGGCTGTCTCCGGCTTTTCCGGCGATTTGAATGCGGACGGACGCGCGGATATCGTGATGACCATCACGGAAGTCGGACACGGAGCTGAGGGCGCGACGGGAGCGTGGCTCATTCAGGATGATCAGACAGCCGAATGGGGCAATTTGAGCCAGCGCAATCCGGGCTGGGAAATCTTCGGCATGGGAAAGACCGCCGCGGGCAAGAATACCAATGATGTGTATATCAAGAACACAGACAATATCATTGGCGCGTGGACGACTGGCGACGACGGTAGAGTCAGCGGCTGGGAAACCATCGGTGAATTCAACAGTGAAACGCAGGTCCTCGGTCTCGGCGATTTCAACGGCAACGGTCAGAGCGACCTGCTGCTGCGTGCCGCCAACGGTGCGGTAGGCTGTTTCTTCACGGGCGGTGAAACCACCGGCTGGAATTATTTCCAGAGTCTCGGCGACGAATGGAAACTCTCTGCCATCGGCGACCTGAACGGCGACGGCCGCGACGACGTGATTTTGAAACATGATGCCGGATTTGCGGGCAGCTGGCTGACGCAGGAAGACGGCACCCCGATATGGGCCGATCTGGACACGCTGCCGGAAGGCTTCGAAATCGTCGGCGTGGGCGACTTCAACGGCGATGGCACCGATGATGTGCTGCTGAAGAGCGGGAATTATTACGGAGCGTGGCTGGTGAACAACGGCAATGCGGCGGGCTGGATGGG
>JAZUCR010000606.1:0-7501 GCA_045639225.1 Victivallales bacterium | reverse complement strand
AGGATGCGGAACGCCTTCGCCCTGATCACCCGCAAACGCGAACTGCTTCTGGACTTGCTGTGTCTGGTTCTGATCTTCATTGTCGTCAAGTCGAGGATCCTGTTCATCCTGAGTGAAAAAAATCCCGATCTGGGAGTATTGTCGGTCGTGTGCGTCTCTTCCCTCGGAATCCTTCCGATGTACAGTCTCCTGCAATGGCATTTCTACTGGAATGTCCGGCTCGGCTGGCTCGACAACACACGCTTCGTTTCGACTCGCGACGAATGTATTCGGCTGATCCACAATCTGACCTTTCATTACTTGCTTTGGAACCGCCCGGATCTGTGGTTCGGAAGCGGAGACGGAAACGCGGGACTGCATTCGGAAGTGGCGCTCAGCGATGGCCCGGAGCGTTTTTGTCAATGCCGCTACGAACTGATTTCAGGGGAATCCGGGACGCTGAACTTCCCGGACACGCCGCCGATTTCCTATACGGCGGAAAAACAGAGTTCCATCCTGATGCGGACGACGCTGGATGATTCCGGCTGTCTGCGATTTGTCCATGTCGATGTGCATTGCGACTGGCGGCTCCCGGCACGCCGCCCGCTGGCGCTCAAGCGGATCGTTTTTTCCAAAGAGAGTTTGCCGGACGACATGCCGATCAAAATGGCCTCTCCCGAACTCGTTCCTGCCGACCTGCGGGATTTGCTGCGCAAATTATGCGCGGAATTTCCTGGAATCAGGACCGCATGGTGTTATCCGGCGGTCATGGAGGGAAATGAAGTTTATCTTTTGTCCGTCATTGCCGACGGAGTGGTCGACTTGCGGCTGCTTTTGAGGAAGGTGTTCATTTCGGATCGCCCGGTCTATGGGGTGGTCCATTCGGAAGCGGGGAATCTGGAATCGGTCAGGCCGCTTTATGCGCGCGGTTCATCGAACTGCACGACGGGAAATTGAAACTCGACGCGAAAGATCAAGCACAGTATTATGCGTAAAAACACAGAAAGCAACACTAACTGTAATTTTCGAGATAGAACGAGTTATTATTGGGAAGTGATTTATCAGAGGAGGAAGGCAAAATGTTAATATATATTTTGTTAGCAATAATTAGTCCTGTTTTATTAATGTCATATATTGTAATAAGAAAAAAATCGGAAACGAACAAAAGTTTTTTTCAAACAATTAAAACATGTTCTGACGAGAACTTTATTTTACAATGTGGAATAATTAGCAATACAAAAGATGCTTTGGTTGCTTTAAAAATTAGAAATGTGATAGCTAAATTGGGAAGAGTTCCACCTGAATATATTTCTCCCCATTTCAGATTTACAAATGAAATGTTGCATTTTTATTTTTGGAATAATTTTGACTCCGTCATCTTTGCAAATGAATTACAAAAAGAAATTCAGATCGATGATATTGATTTAGAAAAAATAAAGCATCCATATAGTTTAGATAAAAATTATGATGTTAAAGATATGATTAACATTATATTGAAACTGAGAAAATGAACTGCTTGGAATTTGGATGAAAATCTTCTATTGAACAGAAAGGCTGTTATCTGCAAAAGTGTTCAATGTTTTCCCTCAGGAAACGCAAAAAGACGGCAGGATTTCTCCTGCCCCCAAACGGTCCCCGCTATCACCGTTCCGGGAAGCCGTAAAGTCGCCGCTGTTCGTTCCAGTCCTCCGGGATCGGCTGCTCGGTGTTGGAGAGTTTTTGTCCGATAATCGCCGAAATCCCCGATTACGGGTTGCAAAAGACAGCGCGGATAAGTATATTATCCTGCAAGAAATGGAGAATAGCGATTATTCCATTGCATTTTGATTGGGAGAAGTTCACTGACGGGATTGGTTATGAAAAGAATCTTTCTGTTTGCCGGAGCCATCGGCTGGGGCGTTTCCATTCTGGGCGTGCTGCTGCCGTGGCGCATTATGAATACCATCTTGGTGAACATGGGGGCGGCGGGTCCGATTGCCGATCCGCAAATACAATACTGGTTTCGCATGGCGACAGGGGCGTGGAGCGTCATCGGCTTTTTGTTCACAGCGGCCTTCATGTTTCCGCGCAAATACCGCAATTTGATCCCTCTGCTGGCTGTTGGAACGCTGGCAGAAGGTTTTTTCCTGCTGATCCATGGAATGCTCCTTCGCTTGCCGAGTCTTCCTTTCTACGGCGATGTCGGTTTCTGTCTGATCGTAGGCTTCGGACTGCTGTTTACCGGTACTAACTTCGGCAAAATCCGTTACCCTCTGCTGGCCGGTCGCAATTCTGATGCATCCGTATGGCAACTGGACGATGTCGATCCGCGCATTACGGCGGCATATCTGGAAGTGATCTCTTATGCTTTTGATTTGAACCGGGCGCGGGAACTTTTCCTTCTTCGACCAGGAGATTCGCTTTTTGATTTGTATGATTCTTATTACAAGACCAGCAGGAAAACCGCTTTTTTCCTGGGAACGGACAATATGGAACTGGAGGAATGTGGTGTAGCGTTCGAGAAACTCTGCCGCTGTTCCGGGACTGCATTCGATTACAAGGAGTCTTTGCGTGAGCAATTGCGGATCATCGCTGAATGTCGGAACAATCGGGCTCCTGATGCGGAAGAACTCAAGGAATTACGTTTGACAATGTGGACTCTCCCCTACCTTTCGCAATTTTCTGGAGTCCCACGTTACAACCCAGACCGTTCCGGGAAGCCGTAAAGCCGCCGCTGCTCGTTCCGGTCTTCCGGGAGGGAGGCGATGGACTGCGCATTATCGGATAATCGCCAAAATCCCCGGTTCCGGTTTGCAAAAGACAGCGCGGACAGGTATATTACAATGGATGGTGGTTAATTGAACAGGAAGGTTGAGGGAGTAAAAATGAATTCGGGGACATGGTTCGGTGTCGGCCGCCGGATCTTCTTCGCGGACGAGCTCGCGCGCGGGCTCGTTTTCGCGCTGGCACTGCTGACCTTCGGGAACTGGACGATTTGCGCCGTGTCCGCCTTGACCGGCGGTTTTGCGCCATTTCTGCTGGGCTTGGCGTCCGGCGGTATATGCAGTCCGGATTTCCCGGTGGAATTCAACTGGAGTTTTTGGCTCCTGACTTTTCTCCCGCTCTCCGTGCTTTACGGCGCGGTCGTGCTGACGCTGTTCCTGCGCCGGTATCTCCGGCGGCTGCCGGAGGTCTGGCCGGGCGCGGCGGCGGTACTCGTCTGCGGGGCGGGAACATCGTTCGGCCTCTGGGCGGGGCTTTTCATGCTGACCGAAGTCGGCAGTCTTTTCGCCCATTACGGCACGCCCGATCCTGATCTGAGTTTTCCGCTGTCTCACCCCGCCGTGTGGGTGTGGTGCGGTGTGCTGTGCGCGCCGGTCGGCTGGACGCTGACGGCGGCCGTCTGCGCCCGGCTTGCCGCCAAGCCATGGCGCAAGATCGTCGGAGAGGAAACGCGGGCCGTCCTCGCGCTGTTCGCCGGAGTGTATGCCGTGCCGCTCGTTTTGGCCTACTCCGCGCAGCGGGACGCCGACCGCCGCATGGCGGAACTGGCTGAATTCTTCGGTTCGCCGATGACACCGGAGACGCTGCGCCGCGCCTACTTCGACGGCCGCTGCGCCGATGCCGAGTTTCGGGAACGCATCATCCGGGAAATGACAAGATCGTTTTGGGAGAACGATATCATAAACCGGCTGAAATTTGCCAAACCGTTCGACGCCGGTTCGTCCGAGGCCGCCGAAGTGCGGCGCGCCCTCGACGCCATGCCCGGCCTTCCCGCGCTGGAAAAAGCATTCGACGCACCCGTTCCGGCGGATCCAGGCGTTTTTGCGCCGGGAAAACCTCTGGCGGACACCATGCCGCCGCCCGCCGCGCATCTCCGGTTCGCGCAGGCGCAGTGCTGGCGCGTCCGGTTCGCCGCCGAAGACGGGGATGCCGTTGCCGCCCGCGCTGCCCTGAAGCGCATGGCGCATCTGTGGCGGATGTATGCGCACGAACGGCTGCTGATTTCAGCGCTGATTCAGATCCGGATCGAAGAACTCCGTCTGCAGGCAATCACCCGCTTTCTCGATGCCGGACTGGCGACCGCGGAAGAACGGGCGGTATTCCGGCGGGAAATGGCCGCACTGGCGGCGGACATGCCGGACTTTCAGCGGCGGACGATGCAGGGCGAAATGATCTTCGCACTCGACACGGCACGCGACATCGTGCGCGGCACCGTGCGGAACGGTCACAAGCGCCTTGCGCCGGACCTTGCGCCGGTCCGGTTCGTCTTCCCACCGCTGTGGCGCATCGCCGCACTCAACTTCACCGAACTCGCACGGCTCGGCAAGTCCGCCGTGTTCCCCGGTCTGCCGCGGAAGCGGTCCTCTGACCGGGATTTCCTGTGCGGACTGGTCGCTCCGGTGTACTCGAATGCGGCGGCGAAATTCGCCGCGCTCGCCGCGCGATATCGGGAACTCGCGGACCGGTTGAAATAGCGGCGCTTCGGCAGGGGGAGCGAGAAGAGGAACATCACCAGCGGCAGGAGGAGCGTGTACCGGAAATACGGGATGAGCGCCACCTTGCCGCCGCTGCTCGTTCCAGTCTTCCGGGATCGGCTACTCGGCGTCGGAGAGTTTTTGGGCCGATAATCGCCAAAATCCCCGATTACGGGTTGCAAAAGACAGCGCGAGCAGGTATATTACAACAGGTGTCAGACAGGTGCGGAAGGGAGATAAACATGGGCAAAGTTCAGTTGATGTTTGTGGCGGTTCTGGTCTTGGCCGTTTTCTCCTTATCCGGCACGGAACTGCCGCTGCCGCTTATGTTGGACTGCTCCAAGCCGGATGCCGTCCGGAAACTGGAACGGGAGATCCGGGAACGCAAGTACAACGATGCATTGGAGATTTATAACCTTCAGAATAACGTCATCCCCGAACTGCCGAAACACGAATTCCGCACGATCTCCATTTCGAATAGAAACAACAGCGGAGCCGTCGATCTGACGCCGCTGGCCGGGCACACCCCGAAAATCCTCTCGCTGTTCTCCGGGACTTTCACCAACCTCGCCTCGCTCGAAACTGCGAAGATCGAAGATCTTTCGGCAAATTTCGAGACGGTGCTTTACGCCGATGATCTATCCCGCGGCGACTGGTCCGCCCTGCGGCGCTTGCATCTAAGCGGCGCAAAGGGAATATTTCTGAACCTGAAAAGTGCGGTCGGACTTGAATCGCTGGAACTTCATTGCGGCAATACCGACATCACCATTTGCCTTTCCCCGCAGGTCCGTCTGAAAACGTTGTGGCTGAGCGGCCAGTCTTCGCTGCTTCAAACCATTCATACGGAAGAGTTGGCCGAATTATCCATCTACAGCCCGCGCATGACGGACCACCATCGACTTCCTTCCCTGCCGAAACTGAAAATACTGACTTTAGACGATTTCCCCGCCGTTTCCCTGAAACACATCCGGACGCAGTGCCCGGCGCTGGAGGGACTGTGGCTGTACCAAATCACTCAAGTCATCGACTGGGAAGAACTGCCGTCGATGCCGCTCAAAAAACTGCACGTCTATGACTGCGGCGGCGCGAAGTGGTCGCTGCCGGTGGATCCGCCGCCGGGATGCGAAGTCACCGGCTTGCCGTCCTTTACCGAAAACCCTTATAAAATGTGGAGCACGTGGGCGATCCTGACGGCACTTTTCGGGCTGTGGACTCTCTTCTGGCAAAAGCGGATGCGCCGTGCGTCCCAAAAGGAAGAGGTGAAATAATGGCCGCCTCGCTGATGCTGGGACTGTTCTTCATCATCGGAATACTGACTTTGCTGATCAATGCCGTCATTGCGCCCGACTGGTTGGATTGGGTGCAGTTCGCCTGTTTCACCATGCTTTTCCCGCTGGGACTGCATTGCAATGCGGCGATCCTGATTACGCTGTTCTGGATTTTCACGGCACTCGCCGTCATTGCCGACGCCATCGTCTTTTACCGGGTTCGGAAGAGCGGCGGAAAAACTGGGAAACACCTCCTCCGGTTGTGGCTCACGCCACTGGTTGCGTTGATGGTTTTCATCATCTGCTCGATTGAGTAAGTTATTGGTTTCGCAGGCATAAACAAAAGACCTCCGGCATTTTCATATCGGCTTCCCAGTTGCCATACGCCGGTGCGCGGCATGGAATGCAGCGCTTCAGTTGCGCCGACATCATTCCAGTTCAGGTCAAAGAATTCAACAGTCCCATCTTTATGCAGACTGATACATTTTGAAGGTGACTTGCAATCCTTGGGAACCCATTTGCCGTAACAATCCTTCGGATCTATGTCTTTCCGGTCACAAGAGCAGAGAAAAAACGGAAGGAGGAGAGCCGTTATCGCGACGAAGAATATCAGTAATTGCTTTTTCAAGGCCATCCTATTATCTCCTTCCCCATCAGCGCCCTGCTTCATCTTCGTAAATCTTCGATAATATACTGCCTGCCATCCGTGAAATCAAACTCAAGTCTCCGAAAAACGGCGTAAAACCGGTTGATATATCAACCAATGGTCCAAATCCGGCAGCGGCAAAAACTCTCCTACCATTTTTGGATCTTCGAACTTTTTCTGAAGGAAAATTTTCCGGAGCGGGCCGCTGGCGGCGGTCTGTTGCTGGACCCCGGCGATGACCGCTGGCGCGGATGGAACGAAGGAGAAGCGGCCCCAAAACGAAAATAATGGCGGAGGGTGAGGATGGTACAACCCCCGCCGCTACGTGGTCATGAATCAGGCACGGCGCTTCGGTAACATCTGCCAGCTGTTCGGCTGGGGAGCGTGGACCACCGACTGCATCTGCACCGTCTGCCGGAAGCGCAGGGAAAAAGAAGTTCAGGAGGCAAAGGAAAATGCGTAATGTTCTGCTCATTCTCGCGGCGGTGTGCATCTCCGCGATGATCGTCGGCTGCGGTCATAACGCAGTCCACTATGGAGATGGCATCGGGTTCGATGCCGGAATCAATCCGGAGAACTGGACGGCGTCGTTCACCCTGCGGTACGGCAAGATCCTCTCCACGGTCACCCGCGACAACGTGGAGATCGAACTGACCGGCAACGCAAACGCGAACACACAGAACGGCGGAGAAAAGACCGCCCTGACCAAAGTCGGCACGGACGGGAACCTGAAGATCAAAATCGGCCGTCAGATCAACGGCGCGGCGGTGGATCTCGTCAAGGCCGGAGCGGACGCCGACAAGGTGGTCAGCGCTCTGTCCGAAACCGTTCCGCCTCAGAAACAGTAACAGTCACCCCAAAACGGGGAATCTCAAAACCAACAACGAAAGGAACAACTCATGCAGACCAGAAAACAGAAACTCGCCCTCATCATCTCCATGCTCACCGCCTTCGCACTCGGCATGGCAACCCTGTCCGGATGCGCCTTCTTCACGGAGGAGAAAATCGCCGCAACCGCCAGTGCCGTGCTGGAGACCGCCTACGTCGCAGGAGGAGCCAGCATGGTCTCACAGAAAATCGACCAGATGGTCGCCGACGGCAAGATCACCGCGGAACAGGCAACCCTGCTCAAGGCGGCCGCGCAGAAATCC
>JAZUCR010000605.1:0-18941 GCA_045639225.1 Victivallales bacterium | reverse complement strand
GGCAGCCACCGATTCCCGCGCTCAGGATCGTCCGCAGTTTTCTGGAACAACAGAACGTCCCGGAAGATTATCTTGCTGCCTTTGCCGGACAGGAGCAAAAACTGTTCAGCGAATACGCGCTGCGCTGGATGCGCAGCTTGCCGGATGAAGACCGGACGGTTGCGTTCAATACCGTTTTCGCGCACTACGATTCCTGCTGTCTTTTTACGGCCATGAGGCATTTTTTCACCGGACGCGATGAACATTTCCTCGAACTGCTGACCGGGGAGGACCCGGAACCCGTCTCCTGCCCTGAAAAATTCGATCATATTGCAGAAAACCCCGTCCCGGACCATACGGATATTTCCATCGAACGCTGGCAGGATTGGCAGAAACTGATCCGGGATAATCATTATGACACCGTGATCCTGGCGCCCGATTCCGATATGGACCGCCTTTTCTGGGATATCCGCGCGGTCCGCGATGCCGGGGCCGCGGCTGTCTGCCGCAGGGAAAAACCGTATCTGGATACCCTCCAACGGCAGGATCTGAAACACTGGCTGGTCGAAGACCGGGTGCTCCGTCATGCTTCCGCGGTTCTGACCCCGGATGAGGTTTCCGCCGAATGGTACCGCAAACGGAATTGTCATGCCGGCATCTCTTTGGATCATATCCTTCCGCCGCAGCGCTGTTCCCGGACTTCCGCCCGGATGCTGGCTTTGGAAAAAAGCGAACTGAGGTCCGCGTCTTACCGGATCGATCCATCCGCCGACGGTGAAACTTTCGTTCCGTTTTTCCGCAAACTGGATCATCTTTTCAGGAAACTGCCGACCCGGTTCCGGAAGCGTCTCTTCGGGTTCCTGGGCAGAACCTACAACCGGATCTTCGGTTTCTGATCCGCCTGCTTCCCCCGGAATGACCCGATCAGTTCCGGATCGACTTGCGGAATTGCCCCGGACTCTTCCGGTTCCGCCGATGAAAGATCCTCGTGAAATGTTCCACGCTCGGAAATCCGCATAATTCGGCGATTTCCCCGATCCGGTAATCCGTCTGGCGCAGGAACAGTTCCGCATGGCTGAGCCGTTCGTCCGTCAGCAGTTCCGAAAACGATCTGCCGCAGGTTTCCCGCACCACATGACAGGTCCGCGTCACGGAAAGCGACAAATGTCCGGCCAGATCCGCCGTGGAGATCCTCCGGTTGAAGTTTTCCGCAATGAACGCGCGGATCTTCTCCTTTTGCGCGGCATGGCCGGGAACTGCCGCTTTGAACCGTTCCGCTTCGCTCTGCAGCCCCTCGGCAAAAACCGGCAGCAGACGGCACAGCGCCGCGATCCGTTTCCGTTCCGGCTCCTCCACGGGACGCTGCCACAATCCCGCAAAGAGCGAGAGCACATGCTGTCCGTTGCGGAAAACCGGCACGGCGACTTCGATATTTCCCTCGCGGCAATGGTTGATCCGGCAGCGGCTTCGCGTCCGTTCGGCTTCGGCGTTGAATTCGAACATGCAGTGCGCAATGCAATACTGCCGGTTGGCCTTGCCGCAGACGGCATAGGTCTTCCGGTGCGAGGTCCGTTCCTGCCGGAACATCGGTGTGCCGTCCGGACCGGTCAGCACATGATGGTGGTCATGCAGCGTCAGCCGGCAGCCGCACAGCTGTTCGAAATCTCGCAATATCGGCTCAAGTTCAAACATATTTCACATATCTTGTTGAAAATATCATCTTTTTGGCAATATACATCAATTTTTTACTGATTCAAGTTCTTGATTTCCCAAATCCGGCATTATATATTTGACCCGGAAAACGGACGGTTTTGGATCCGGCCGGAGAAAACTTGACGAGGGAAACAGCCATGAGCAGAAAAATAGCGGTCGTTCGAGGCGGCACGGGATGCGATACATGCCGCTGGCTTTGCCGGAGACAGGCAATTTCATTCGATCATCAGGGCGCTCATATCGACCCGGAAAAATGCGTCGGATGCGGAATCTGCGCCGACAACTGTCAATCATTTGCAATCATCATTCAGGAAATCGATACCAGCAGAAAGGAAACTGAGAAATGAGCTGTAAGATTCTGGAAAACGGCAGCGTGATCGAAGATCCCCGCGAACTGAAAAACATCGGAGAATATGACGTCGTGGTTTGCGGCGGCGGCATGGCCGGTTTCGGAGCCGCCGTTGCCGCGGCCCGGCACAACGCCCGCGTCCTGCTGATCGAAAAAGCAACCGCGCTGGGCGGTCTGGCCACTGTCGGCCTGGTTCCGATCCCGATGGACACCCCGGCCGGGATCAGTGCCGAAATGCTGACCCGTCTGGAGGCCGTCGACGGACATTTCCGCCGCAATTCCGATCCGGAAAAACATAAACTGATCCTCGACCGCATGATCCGGGAAGCGGGAATCGATCTCCTTCTGGACACGGTCATCGTCGATGCCGTCATGTCCGGCGATCAGGTCCGCGGTGCGGTCGTGGAAAGCAAAAGCGGCAGACAGGTCGTTTTCGGCAAACGTTTCATCGATTGCACCGGTGATGCCGATCTGGCTTATTTCGCCGGCTGCGAATGTATGAGCGGACGGCCGGAAGACGGCAAACATCAGGCCTGTTCCATCGATTTCCGTCTCGGCGGGGTGGACTATGACAAGTATCTGAATTCCGAACTCAAAGCCAACGATCCGAGCTGGATCAAATTGATCACGGCGGCGCATCGGGACGGACGCATGCCGGTCATGTTCGAAAATCATCTCAACTGGTCCGTGTTTGTCCCGGGACGTCCCAAACACTGCGGCAAGGATGAGATCTGCATCTGCATTTCGCATTCCCGGAACTGCGATCCGCTTTCCAACCGCGACTTGACCAGAATGTATCAGGAAGGCCGCGAACAGGCGGATTTCTTCTCCAGGTTCATCCGCGAGAACATTCCCGGATTCGAAAACTCCTATCTGGTGGACACCGCTTCCCTGCTGGGGGTCCGGGAAAGCCGCCGGGTCGTCGGCGAATATATTCTGAAAACGCTGGATTTCGCACGCGGAGTCCAGTTCGATGACGCGGTCACCAGCACCTTCCACCACTTCGATCTGCATAATCCGGATGGCGTCGGCAACATCAAATGGGCCAGGGAGATCATCGACGGCAAAGTCTGCTATGTCTCCTCCACAGGACATCCCGGTTCGCTGGAACCGCCCTGCGGATATGAGAATATGACCGACGGCTGGGGCAGATACGGAGCGGAACGTCAGTTCAAACATGGTCCGTCCGATATCCCCTACCGCTCGCTGGTCCCGGTGAAAATCGACAATCTGCTGGTGGCGGGACGCTGTCTTTCTTCCGAATTCATGGCGCAGGCGGCTTCCCGGCTGATCCTCTGCTGCGTGAACATGGGTCAGGCGGCCGGGACCGCTGCGGCACAGTCGCTGCAAGACCAGGTGGTGCCCCGTAAAATCGATGTGAAAAAGCTCCAGGCGACCCTCAAGGCCGACCGCGCATAAAACGCGGGATGATTCCGCAGACTGGACGGACCAGTCAAACGCAGCCGATCCTGTCTGTTGCGTCTGTCGTCCGACCGCCGAAACTTTTTCTTTCCTTATTCGGTTTTTTATTTGCATTCTGCCCGTTGACAGAGTATACTATCATCAAAACTCAACAGGAGACCAGCTTATGAAAACGATGAAACATTACTTCACTTTGATCGAAATCCTGACCGTAGCCGCCATCATTGCGATCCTCGCGGGCATCTCGGTCGGCGTGATCGGACTGATCAGCAACAAAAACGCCGAAGCACAGACCCAGGCCACCATCAAGGCGCTGGAACTGGCAATGGGACAGTACAAGACTGATAACGGCACTATTTATTTGCCTAGTGGTTCAACAGATTTGAATAAACCGATTTGTATTACTGTTGTCAACGGCATTCCGGACAATCTGAACGGAACTTTGCTTAAATATCTGGACCAGAAGCTGCTGAATTCCGCTTCCAAAGAAAATGGAAGCAATCGTTATTTCGTTGACGGCTGGGGACGTCCGCTGATTTACCGGATCCCGGGCAGATTCAATAAAACCGGTTATGATCTCGGTTCCGTCGGCCCGGATGGGAAAGTCGGGGATGGAGAAGGGGATGTGATTACTGCCACAGCTTTGCCGTCAGATTCCAACACATCAGATAAATATGCTTCAAATTTCGGCAAGGGCGACGACATCACCAATTTCCTGCGGAAAGACTGATTCCTGAATTTCAGCATAATTTTTCCGGAAATCCGGGAGCTTTATCGACCCGTTTGGGGAACAGAGCGTTTGCAAAAAAACGCCTTGCTGTCACAATGTGATGACGGTATTCGTCTGGATTGATTCATAGGCAGCATTCATCACACGGACTGCCTGATAAGAATCATTCAGAATACTTTCCGGTTTTTCACGTTGTCCCGTGATGCATTCATAAAAACAATTCAGCATATTCGGGTGTTCGGAAGCCGACACTTCATTCCAGCCGGCAAGCATATACCGATCGGGCGATGCCAATTTATGACCGGCAACAAACATGGGAAACTGGGTGAAATCACAAGAAAAATATCCTTTTTCACCAGTCAGTTTCAAATTGCACTCCAAAGCCTTCGGCCAGATCAGACGGCGTTCCGTCACCTGCTCTTCCAGATGTGCATATGAAGGGTTGATCATATATGAGGTTCCATCAGTCAATATGCCGGAGACCACCGCATTGTCTTCCACCGCCAAATGAGGCCGCTGATTTCTGGACGAGACTGCGTAGACAGTCTTGAACTCTTCCCCGGTCAGCCAGCGGATAATATCATAGGGGTGAGGATGATCCGTAATACCGCCTCCGCGGCAAACCCGGCTGCCTTTTTTGAGCGGGACTTTTTTTCCATACGAAAGTTCCGGATTACCCCAATTGGGGAAATAATTGCATGGACTCTGTGAAATATTGGAAAGGTAAATCGATTTCAGTTTGCCCAGTTTTCCCGACATGATCAATTTCTTTGCATATTGGAATTGTGGACGGAAATGCAGTTCAAATTCGACCTGAATGATACGGTCATATCCTTTTGTCAGCCCGATCATTTCCCGACATTCCGCTTCATCCATCGAAATGACTTTCATCATATAAATGTGGAGCTTACGCCGGACTGCCTCCCGGAATACAGGCAGATGTTCCGAATTGTCGGTTCCGATGATCACGGCTTCCGCTTGCGGATATTTATCAAACATCTCCATCCAGGAAGTAAAATATTCCGGTTTGTCACCGAGAATCGTCCGGGCATTATTCAGGCGGCCGGCGGAATGATCTGCCACCGCAACAAAGCTGAATTGGCCTTGTCCGTTTGAACGCATATAACCCGGAATATGGGGATTGGCAGTCCCCGCGATCAGAGTTGGAATCATTGAAAGTTCTCCTTCATTAAATCAATTACAGCAGATGAGACGGGGGGAAGTTCCAAGGCGGTTGCCCGGCACCGTGCCTGTACGATCTCATCATCACAAATATCCCGGTCTACAAGGAATGTCCGGCAGGATGTCTCGTCAGCCTGAAGAACACCGCCGGAATTGAAATATCCGGTCAAAGGCTGATTGGTTACGATACCGTTGGAACAATACCCGGTAACGAAGTAGATCCCGGGCATGGAGGGAGGCAGTCCCAGGTTCAATTCGATTTCAGCCGTGATCTCGTTTTCAAATTCAGCCAGAATAAATGCTCCTGCGTCCCAGCGGTTCACATTGAGCTTTTTCACCTTGCTGTCTGCTGTAAAGGAAGCAGCATCCAATAATGCTGCGGCCAGCGCGAAAAGGTCATCCTCCTGCGTGCCGTGTTTTGAAAAGGAAATACGGATGGCGCAAAGCAGTCCATAATTTCCCGATTCCGCAGCAATTTTCAATGTTTTCACTGCGCCCCATTCCCGCAGACTCGGGACGGATTCATTTTGATGTTTCATAAAAATTTTCCTTTGCTCCCGTGATCAGCCTGAAGACTTTTGTTTCTCCTTTTTTGAAATAAGATCGGATGGACCGGCCCGAACCCATGTTTTTTTCCGTATCGGCATGAAATATTTCTTTCACCCCGTATTCCGCGGGCAGGAAGATTTGTTTCTCGCCGGCTTCAACAGCATGAAGCATCACATAGCCATTTCCGGCAGAGATCACATCCCCGCTGCGATTCCAGACATGGACTCCTGCCTGTTTGAAAAGAATATGCAATGACCGGATATCCGGAACAGACAGGAACCAGGCGTCGTTTCCTTTGACAGCGGAAGCTGTTTTCCCGTCAAAAAGCCCCAATACTTGTGCATTCGGGTCGTTGACCGTATAATAGTGGGAAAGTTTCAGATTGATCCCCGGCTTCCTGCCGTTCTGAATAAAGCGGCCGACCACGGGGACAGCCGCTCGATGTTCCTGAGTCCCGATCAAACTGTGTTTATTCTGAAACACCCACAATTTGAATCCATTACGCCGGAATTTTTTCATGTCTCCGGGCGGATTCAGAAAGATATACATCTTGTATTCCGGGAGGTCCGGATGGGTCGCATCTTCGATCGGATACACATCAAACGGCGCACCGGAACGGGGCAGGGTATCCAGATACAGTTTTGAAAACAAATCATTAAAATAAGTCCGTGCCTGATTGCGGGGGCTGACAAATACCGCGACTTCGGCATTGGGAGAACACAGCGGCTTTCTCTGTTTCAGTTTGACAACATTTTCTTTCGCGCCATCCGCGATAACCGACATGACCGCTTCATCGTGGAACGTTTCATTGCCGACCAGAAGAAACCACCAGAGGGAAGTTCCCCGGGTCAAGCTGTAACCGACCGCACGTTTGATCACATTGCATGTTTCAAACAGATTTGCACACCGGTAATCCACTCGAATCTTGTAATAATGGGTCCGGATGTCAGCCTCATCGAAATACATTTTATTGTGGAGCCGCAGAGATGCCCAATATTGACTTGTGAATTGACCTGCATCACCGGCATTCCGCATTGCATAAGAGGTCGGCGAACAGAAAAAATCGATCAAGGGCGATGCAATGATCCGTGCATAATCAAGATGCGAAGCCGAACCGTAACCATAAAAGATTCCTGTCAGCTTTTTTCCGTTTGTAACCTGTTTGATAACCGATGCAGCGTCAAGAATGATACCTGCGATCTCGTGGGAAAGGAATGCGGACTCAAGGGAAATATCATCCACCGGTTCCGGATCATAAGGATTATTTTTTCGGTTTGTTTTTTTCCCTCTTTTAAATTTTACAAATGCCCGTTTTGAAGGGGGTGACGACAGTTTACGGTAGATCAGCCATTCACTGCCGATAAATGCTCCGAACTGATACGCAACGATACGTCCTGCATAAGGCGAATTTTCGATATGAGCGACAAGATCTTTCAGCATTTGCTGATATAGGGCACGCCATTTCCCGGAGGATGGAGAAACGGTATTGCCATATTCCATTTCACTTTTATTTTTTGCGATCCACCATTCCGGCGGATCCAGTTTTATCCGGGGGAATATATACCCTTGCGGTGCGGCTTTCAATAATATCCCAAGACGCTTGTCGACTGCAGAAAAGTCATATTTCCCTTCCCCGAGCCACCAATCGTTTCTGTTCCCCTGTGACCACAGGATTGTGCTGTAAAGACGTATTCCGGCCGCCGCAAAATCCCGTACGGAATCCTGTGTTTTTGCGGGAGCGACATAAGGTGATGGCAGCATGGCAGCTGCCGGGATGATCCGGCCATTGACAGATATTTCCGGAACATCATTATGTTTTACAATCTCAGCATGGATATTCGGTTTTCCGGGCAATGATGCTGGAAGCTTTTTTTCATAGTCTGAAGTCTGTTTCAGTTTTACTGAAAAATCCGTCACGGGGATTTCTGCACCCGGGATCGTCATCCGGGCATCAAGTTCGCTGCGCTGTTTCTTTTCCAACTCGGCAAGTTCTATTTGAGAAAGACATTTTTCCAATGCCGTAAATTTACTGATCAAGCCGGGAAAATACCAGCATTTCAAGCCATTTCCCCATTCACTTCTGCCGAATAACACCGGATGATCGTTCAACGGCGGCGGTGGATTTTTTTCTGTACGGAAAAAGATTTTACCATCGACATAAAGGGTGATGACTCCATTTTTCGCATAGGTCGCAGTCAGCATCGTCCAATGATCCGGGCGCAAAGCGGGCAATTTTTTTATGGGAATCCGCTTGCCGATACCAACCCAGTCGGAGCCGTTCATCATGATCCCGCACCATCGTCCGTCCTTGGATATGTATTTGAATTCCGGTCTGTCGCGGCGAATGCAGATTTGGAATTGCATTTCCGGGAATCCTGACCGGGTGCCTTTGTAAAGGATCCCGTAGTTGGTCTGATTGGTCATGCTGGAATCAAACTTCACCCAGCAGGATATGGTAAACTCTTTCTTTTGTCCAAAACCGGATGGCAATCTGACCGGATCCGGATGAAGGGCTCCATGAACGGATATCAATATTCCGGACAGCAGTAAAATAAAACGGATTTTCATACTGCATCACTCCCAAAGTGAACTGCTGGATGTCCCTGAACCGTCTTTATTCGCAGGCAGCTGCATCGCAACGTTGAAATATTTACTGTAAATAAGAGGCTGATTTTCCACATGTCCGTCAATAAAACTGATGTTGGCATTCTTTTTGTGTCCGTTCCCGACGACACAATCCGCATTTCCGTATTTCATGGAATTGCCGCGCAACGCATACCGTTTATTGGTATCCGTCGGCGGACAGGCCAGCATAAAGGTCTGAGATATTTTTTTGACATTGGAAATTTTCTGCGCATTGGGGGTATAAAAGCTGTCCCATGCTCCGGTGCTGTATGGAAAAACATCACTGTTGATACTGTAAGCCATGTAGTTTTTTGCATTAGCACCATACAATGTTTTCAAAGTCTGCATAATGGAGGGACAACCTTGCCGTTCCCAATCAAGCTTGTGATTGATTAATTCCTGCAATACCGGTGTCCAATGAAAATAAGGCGTTTTTACGTACGATGGATGGAAGTGATCGTTATAAGCAATTACGTAATTTGTTGAGGCCAATGCGAATTGTTTCATGTTATTGCTGCATGTGCTTTTTCTGACCATTTCACGGGCTTGATTCAATGCCGGGAACAGCATCCCGGCAAGAATGGCAATGATCGCGATAACGATAAGTAGCTCAATAAGTGTAAATCTCTGTTTTGTTTCAGACCGATAAAACATTTTATTTCTCCTTTTCCTTAACATTTGATCCTCGTGTAAATGTAACGGTTTTTTTCCTATTTGTCAAGCTCGAAAAAGCTCAACTCCGGCAGGAAAAAATCAAAATAATCTGTATCAGCCCTCCATTCCCGGCATCAGATCCAGCTCCCCGCAATGAAAGAGGATGCTGCCCTGAAATTTCCCTTGCTCCGGTGTATCCCATGCCCTTGCACCAGAACTGATATTACGAGCCTTTTTTTCGTCTGGCAAAAGTTTCAGCCTCAAGATCCGGAGACAGCCCCCCAAAATCAGTTGTTTTTTCTGTTTTCCCAACGTCTTAATCCGATCCTGCGTTCAGCCTTTCCCTACTAAATTTCCCGAACCCCTGACTTTTATTTGAAAAAATTCTGAAATTCCTTGAGCAAGATATATGCTGCGCCACGATGTCCATAATGGGTAAAATGTATGCCGTCCGATGTCAAACGCTGAAACTGCGGATCCTGCTTTAATCCGGGATAGATATCGATGCAATACATATTGTTTTCCGCTGCGATCTTTTTCAGTTGTTCGTTCCAGTTCTCCACCAGCTCCGGTATTGCAAATTGAATTTTCAATTTGTATTTCTCCGTATTGTCTCTGCATCTTTCGGCATTCATCGGGGATGCCGTGATCAGCACAATACGTGCCTGACTGTGTTTCCGGATCTCTTGAAACACTTTCCGGAACAGTATTTTCTGCTGTTCCGGCGATGTTCGCGGCTGCGGTCCGGCAGGAAATATACTTTTGCGCCATACGGTATCATTATGCCCCAGCCAAATCAGGATCATGTCATACTCCTTTTTCCAGAGATCATCATAACGGTACTGTTTGAATGTCCCGCGACGATGGATCAGACGATGGTAAACACGTTCTATAAAATCCCCATGGACTGCGGCATTCGTTACGGTTATTTTTCCCGGATTGTATTTTTGCAGCCAGAATGCTGTCATATCAACGTGATTATATCCGCGGGCGAAATCGGTCAAACTGTCCCCCAGATACAATATGGAAACCGGTTTCTCAATTTTGATCCGGGATGTAGCTGCTGCAAACCGGTCGTATTCTTTTTGCGGGAATATACACTGGCTGACATCCGTATACTTTCCTCCCGATGCAGCCCGGTATAATACATGATCTGCCTTGCGCCCGGGAACCGAATTTTTTCCGGCGTCAACAGAAACAGTACGCCCGTTGATGATTTGCAGGATCGTCATTTTTTGTGCATCACCGCGAAAAACAACATCCGGAAGTTTTTCGCCTTGCCGGTGGATCTGGAACGGCGTGACAGCTTCCGGTTTGATGCTGCCGCTTTCCGGGACTTCCTTGAATTCCGCGGAAAAGACTTTGAACCTGCCGTTAAAACGCAGTGAGGGCGCAACTCTGGAAATATCTCCTTCCCGGGAAAGATCCAATATGAATTCGAGTGTTTTTTTGTGATCCGCGAATTCGATTTCATTCTCTTGTATAATTTTGCGTTTCCCATCCAGCTTGATCAGAATGACTCCCGGCCTGACCATACCTTGCCCCTTGATTACGGCCCGGAAGACAAACCTTCTTCCATCTGCATGATCGGGGATCGAAAATGCCTGAAAAGCCAGACCCGTTCCATTCAGCACCATGGCTTTTTCCTGAATGGAAGCTCCATTCCAGGCTTTTGCATTGCGTTCGCCGAAATTCCATTTTTTAATAAAAAACGGTTCGGCATAAACGGTAAAAGATAAAATTGCCGCCAGTAAAATTAGAACCGATTTCATCGTTTCATCTTTCTGTTGTTATCACTTCCTGTCATAAATATAATGTAAATTTATTATTTCGGCAATTGGATAAAAGTTGCAATTCTTATCTGCAGGATGTATATTGCAGCAGATTGAATGAAAAGGAATATGAAATATGATCATATCCAGTCACAGAACGGTTTTGCGGGAAGAACTCCCTCCGATCCCGATTTCATTGAAAGCAGTTGGTTATTATTATGCAAAGAAAAATTGGGAAGAATTCTATGATGGGAAAAACAGAGCTCATTGCGGTGTTTTCTGGTGCAAATCAGGGCGCGGTACTATTCGTATCAATCAGAAGGAATATCTTCTGACAGCAGGATATTTTCTCTGTTATTATCCGTATGATGCACATTTCATAAAGGTGAATGATGATCATTTTGAATATTACTGGATGACGTTCGACGGTGCGCTTGCTCCACAAATCCTGCAAAGTTTCCGATTCCCGGATAACTGTAATTATGGCGGCGAACCGCCGGAAGACATTTATCGTGAGGCCAGCAAAACTCTTGCCGATGGGGCTCAGGAAGCTCTTTACCGGGCAAGTGATCTGATCTATCGTTTGCTCTGCAGTATGAATACAGGTCGAAAATCAGCAGACCGGCGGGAAGAACCATTCCTGGTGACTCAATTCAAAAAGATCACAGAAGAGGAAATGGCTGATAAAGAACTGAATTTGAATAAAATCGCAGCAAAATTAAAATGTCATCGGACGACTTTGACCAGACTGGTACTGAAACATATCGGTTTTTTGCCCGGACAATATCTGAAACATCTAAGACTTCAATATGCCATTGAATTATTACAGAAAAGTCCTTACACAGCTGCCGAGATCAGTGAAATTTGCGGTTTTTCAACGCCGGAATATTTCTCCAGATGTTTTTGTAAAATGACAGGTGAACCGCCAAAGCGGTTCCGTAATCATTGCATCCGAAATGATGATTAGATTCTTTTCGGTCAGACCGTCATGCCAACGTGTTTCACGGCATGACGCTTCCGAAATCAAAAAATGCTGCCCTGAGCAAAACACAGGACAGCATTTTTGATTTGACAGATAAAAGAAGGAGGCTTATTTGCCGGCTTCTTCCTTGTCGAGATCTTCCAGCGCGGCTTTGCGGCTGAGACGGATCTTGCCGGTGCGGTCGATATCGATGACCTTGACCGTGACATGGTCGCCTTCCTTGCAGATGTCGGAGACTTCGCGGACGCGGTAGTTGGCCATCTCGGAGATGTGGAGCAGACCTTCCTGACCGGGGAGGATCTCCACGAAAGCGCCGAAATCCTTGACGGATTTGACCAGACCGCGGTAGATCTTGCCGATCTCGGCTTCGCAGGTGTAGGATTCGACTTTGCGTTTGACTTCATCGAGGACCGCTTTGTTGCGGGCGAGGATAGTGACGGTGCCGTCGTCTTCGATATTGACCTGGGAACCGGTGGATTCGGTGATTTCCTTGATGTTCTTGCCGCCGGTGCCGATCAGGGCGCCGATCTTGTCGGGATTGATCTGCATGGTGGTCATCTGGGGCGCATTCGGGCTGAGTTCCGCACGCGGGGCGGGGATGCAGCCGGTGATGACGTCCAGGATTTTGGCGCGGGCGCGTTTGTTCTGTTCCATGGCACGGGCCAGGGTGTCGATCGAAACGCCGGGGAGCTTCAGGTCGAGCTGGAATCCGGTGATGCCCTTGGTGGTGCCGCAGACCTTGAAGTCCATGTCGCCGTAATGGTCCTCGGCGCCGATGATGTCGGTCAGGATCAGTTCCTTGCCGTTGTCATCGGTGACCAGACCGCAGGAGATGCCGACCACCGGGGAGGTGATGGGCACGCCGGCATCCATCAGGGAGAGGGAGCCGCCGCAGACGCTGGCCATGGAGGTGGAACCGTGGGAGGACATGATCTCGGAAACGCAGCGGACCGTGTAGGGGAAATCCGCGGGGATCACCTGACGAAGCGAACGTTCCGCCAGATTGCCGTGTCCGATCTCGCGGCGTCCGGGACCGGAAATGCGGCCGACTTCGCCGACGGAGTAGTTCGGGAAATTGTAATGCAGATAGAATTTGCGCGTCGGATTGTGATTGTAGATGGAATCGCCTTCCTGCGCATCCTGCGGGCCGCCGAGCGTGGTGATGACCAGCGCCTGGGTTTCGCCGCGGGTGAAGAGGCCGGACCCGTGGACCACCGGCAGCACGCCGACTTCGGCGGAAAGCGGACGGATGTCTTCCACGCCGCGTCCGTCGGGCCGGAAGCCTTTTTCCAGGATGGCGCGGCGGATCGTGACTTCGACCAGCTTGTCGAAGCCCATGTTCATGACCTGATCGAATCCTTCTTCGCCGAGTTCCGGCACGAATTTATCTTTCAGACCTTCCTTGGCCGCGGTTTTGAGTTCGTCCAGCGCGATGAGACGCGCTTCCTTGCCGGGAACGGTGCAGGCGGCTTCGAGCTTTTCGCCGCAGATCGCCAGAATGCCGTCGTTGATCTCCTGCGGGACCAGATGGAGTTCCGGAGTTTTCTTCGGACGGCCGGCGAGTTTCATAAGTTCGAGCTGGGCTTCGACCTGTTTCTTGACGATCTCATTAGCGAAGCGCATGGCGGCCACGAGCGTGGCTTCGGGAACTTCCTTGCAGTCGCCTTCGATCATGATGACCTTGTCCGGCAGACCGGCATAGATCAGTTCCATGGTGCTGTCTTTCATCTCGGTGTAGGTCGGGTTGGCGACGAATTCACCGTTGATGCAGCCGACGCGCAGAGCGCCGATCGGGCCCTGGAACGGCAGATCGGACAGGCACAGGGAGCAGGACGCACCGAGAATGCTCAGCACATCGCCCTCGTTTTCGCCGTCGGCGGACAGCAGCAGACCGGAAACCTGGACTTCATCGAAGAACCCTTCCGGGAACAGCGGGCGGATCGGACGGTCCGCCATACGGCAGATCAGGATCTCCTTGTCGGAGGGACGGCCTTCGCGTTTGATGTAACCGCCGGGGAAACGGCCGGCCGCGGAATATTTTTCGCGGTAGTCGACCTGCAGCGGGAAGAAATCCTGGCCGGGTTTGGCGTCGCCGGAGCAGGCGGCGCTCAGAACGGTGGTGTCACCCTGACGGATCACGCAGGAACCGTTGGCGAGTTTGGCGATTTTTCCGGCGGAAAGGGTGATATCCTTCCCCGGACCGATGTTGACAGTAACTTTTGCTTCAGGCATAAATGCCCTCCTTGGTTTTTCGCGCATGCAAGCGCTGTGAACACAGGGTCGGGAGAGGATCTCCTGAGGACAATTTTGCGGAACAGCGGGATCAAAACCCGGAACGGTTCCGGAATCTGATCCCGGCATTCCACGCGGCGTCCAAAGCCTCTGCACAGTGCAGAATACGGCCGATCCTGTTTGTAATTATCCCGGTAATATATCACAACTCCGCTGAAATGCAAGCTTTTCCGGAAAAAAAACGGGGCGTCGGAGGATAGTATCGCAAAGGCGGCAGACGGTGTCAGCCGTAGATCTCGTCGATGAGTGCGGGATCTTTGCCGATCATTTCCAGATAGCGCGCCAGCAGACGGCGGGAAGAACCCCATTCCGTATTCGGGCTCAGGCAGCTGAAAAATTCGTAGGTGATGATCCGTTTCACCAGCGGGGTCGCTTCGGCGAGCTTCATGTAAAGTGTCCGGTAATCGGACTGGCGGAACACCGCCGGCGGTTCGCCGTGTCCCGGGAACGGACGCTGGAACGTTTCGATGTTGCTCCACAGTTCGATCCCGCAGCGGTCGAAGAGTTTGCCGACTTCCTCATACCAGTGACGCAGACCGTTGTCCCCGATCACGCCGAGCTGGCATTCCGGAACGGCGATCTTGTCCTGCGGCGCGCAGTAATCCAGCAGACCTGCCACGCGTTCATAGAAATACCGGCCGTAGATATCGACCCATTTTTCCGGCGTGTAAACGGTTTTCATATCGCCCAGCGGTCCGCCGAACGACGGCGACATGAAGGTCTTCATCTGCGGAAAACTGTTGCGCATATACTGCAGGATTTCCGTGCAGATATCCAGGAAATTGAAATGCCACGGCAGCGCTTCCAGACTCACATACAACCCTTTGAAACAGGGATGGTCCGCGTATTTCGCCACGGTGCGGTCATAATAGCGCTTGTTGTCGTCGACCTCTTTTTTCCAGTCGCCGAGATGCAGATTGGTAATGCCGACCGGGCCGCCGAGATAAACGGTCATGCCGTATTTGTCGCCGAGGCGGAACACCATGTCGAGCAGACATTCGTCTTCAGGCCAGGTGGTGGACCGGGGATCTTCGGCGGAAAGATGGCAGCCGTTCTGTTCCCATTCCGTGCGGATGATGAACAGCTGATCCATGCCGATGGCCTTCATCATGAGGAAATCCTGTTCCCATTCCTTCAGTCCGGCATTGACGATGCCGGTGTCGGAGATCAGCATGTTCACAAAAGTTCCGGTGATGGGTTTCAAAGCGGTATTTTTCAGCATAACAAGTCCCTTTTATTTGGTGAATTCGGGTATATCGATTTTCTGATCGTGCATTTCGAACATGGCATCGACGGCGGTATTGACCAGATGCAGACCGGCTTTGTATTCGATCTGCTGCATGTTGGCCTCATATCCGCCGGAAACCAGCGCGTTGGCGTGGCAGATGTAACTGATGTAATCGGTCGAGTTGTAGAGGATGAACGCCTTGCGGAAAGGCGAATGCCATTTGATCTCCAGTCCGAGTTCGCCGACCAGTTCGCCGGGGACGCCGACCAGACAGATCTCGCCGATCGAAAGCAGCTGGAGTTCCAGGTCGTATTGTTTTTTGCCTTTCTGGGAAGGACGGCGGCGTTCATCGGGGAAACTCTCCAGAATGTTCGGTTTGAACGGAACGATGCGGGATTTGATCTGCGGATCCTGCAGCTGGTATTTTTCGGGGAAAACAAAGGCGTCGCACATTCCCCGCATGGCTTCCCGGACGATCGGCTTGGCGGTCGTGTCCAGATTCTGCCAGCCGATTTCCGAATCGATCGGGAACTGGTCGCCGGCGGCGCCCGTGACAAACGTGCAGTGGGCGCGGGTGTTTTCGTAAACCAGTTTCCGGATCATGCCCGGATAATCCGCGGTGATGGCATGTCCGCCCAGTCCCCGGGCATGCGAGGCCAGCGGATGCGCGGCATAGTTGATGACGATCTCGATCGGAACGCGGGTCTGCACATCCCGGAAAAACAGCATGCCGACTTCCGGATCGGTGATGCCGTCGGCCAGCGGTTCCAGGGAACGCCAGTGCGGCAGGAAACGGCAGACGTTTTCCGGTCCGCAGTAACGCCGGTTGATATTGACTTTCGCCGCCGCGGAATAAAAATACACCCAAGTTTCGCGCCATTCCCCGTCCGCGGCTTTACGGCAGGCGTTCAGGACCTTTTCGACCAGTTCATCACAGTAAGGCTGAAGCGGGTTCGTGCGATAATTGGTCCGGGTCTGCGGTCCGCCGTGGGTATGGGTGCAGCTGAGGATGATGCTCGCTTCATCGGTCTGGAGGATCGCCGCACAGCCCTGCCGGATTTTCCGGACCATCGCTCCGTCCATGCCGATCAGATCGAAACTCAGCAGCGCGGCGCGCCGGCTGCCGTCATCCATCAGCAGACCGGTCGCCATCAGGGGATCGTGGATCTCCCAGGTCTCGTCATGAGCGCCGTAACCGGCGATGCAGGTGCCGACCGGCGGGGTGATGTCCAGGTCGAAATTGGTGATTTTCATTTCACTTCGCATCCATAAGAAAGTTTCTGTTTTCTGTCCGATAATTTACCATCAGCAGTGGGTTATTGCAAGTGTGAAAGCCGGTTTCATTCGTTTTCGTATTTCGCCAGCTGGTTCAGGGCATTGGCGGAGGCAAACATGCAGTTGATCCAGTCCCGTTCGATCGGACGGTCGGGATTCATCCAGGTCGGGATCCGTCCGTCCGGACATTGGATCCGGGTGATGGCATCGCCGAGCGCGCGGGCCTTCGCGAGATCCAGCGGATTCTTTTCCAGATCGTAAAGGAACAGGAAATACCGGATCATCTTGGCCGAGGAAGAATCCACCGGCAGATAGCAGCGGAACTGCTCATACACGCTCGGAGTATGCCAGCGGTCCCATCCCCAGGCTTTGCAATGCATGGATTCCAGAGTCCGCGCCTTGTACAGTTCCGGACTGCCGGTCCAGCCCGGCTGTTCCCACACGATGAACTGGTCTTCCGCGAACCGCTGGATCTCCCTGGCGCCGCGGCGGACTTCCGGATCGTCCGGACGGATCTTGCCGAGATACAAATAAATGTCCGTGGCGTTGTGTTTGGTCAGATTCTGATAGGGGATCTGCTGCGCTTCCACGTCCTCGAACTGTCCTTCCCAGTTGAAACTTTCGATCATATTCCGGAAAAACGGAATGCCCTTTGCGGCGGCATCCCGGTATTCGTTCCGGCCGACCGTGTCGGACAGCGCTTCCAGAAACAGCATGATTAACGCGGGACAGCAGTAATTCTGCTCTTTCGGCTGTCCGTCGGCAATATTCAGGATCAGATGCCAGGAGCCGTTCGGCTGCTGCAGACGCAGATACTGGTCGCCGATCTTTACGGCATAATCCAGATATTTCCGGTCATCGGTCGCGGAATAAAGGTTCAGCATGGCCCGGCCAACCCCGGCCGGATACAGCATCATGATGGTCTCTTTTCCGCCGGCGGCCATAATGACCTTGCCGTCATAAGTCAGCGGCAGATATTCCAGCGGCTGTCCGGCGGGGATCGACGTTTCGATCAGATGTTCCGCCGCACCGATGGCGATCCGCATGGCGGCATCGTGTTTTTCCGGCGACATGGCCGCATAATTGACCATTCCGTTGATGACCGCGGAGAGCATCTTGCTGGGATAACAGGAAAGCGGATAATCGGGATCGACCTTTCCTTCCCCCAGCTGCTGGACGAAGCCGATGCGGAAAAGATATTCGTAAGCTTTCGCCGCACACTCGGAATAGGAACCTGCCTTCGGCGGATAACAGCCGTTGAACGGCGCGTTGCGGTAAAAGGTGCGGTCGCCCGCCGAAGCGATCTTCTGTCCGTTCGGATCCAGCGCATCGACCTCGACAAAAACCGGGCCGACGGGCAGTTCGGCCCAGACCGGCGACAGCGGCGCATCGGGGGAGTCGGCGGAAAACGCATGGTCCGTGCCGAACCGGTCGCGGACATGAAAACGGTAGCCGGAAGCGTCCGGCACCGGGGAAAATTCGAACGCCGGAGCGTAAATGAACTGCCGGGCATAAGTGTTCCAGAACGGCCGTTCTCCGATTTTGCCCGGCCGGATCGGGGTAAGGGTGTCTTCCGCAGCAATGAAATCAGCTGGATTCATCGTCATTCTCCTCAGTCAAAAATGAAGGCCGGGAAATCAGCCGGATTCTGTGCGCCGGCCAATCCGGTGGAATAGTCGATATGATACAGCGGCTGTTTCGGATCCATATCCAGCACCACCACGGAAAATCCGAAGATCCGTCCTTTTTCCGGTTTCAGCGGAGCCAGATCGGCAAACGGGATCCGGATCCGGTAGAGAGTTATACCGTTCCGGTCATCCCGGGTGATCTCCGGCTGGATACCGTAAACTTTGTCCAGCAGTCTGCCGCGGGTCTCCTGCGAGGCGGCATAACAGTAAGTCATCCGTTTGCCTCCGGCGAGTGCGGAAATGAAATTGAAATCGTCGTCGGTAAAGCCGCGGGCTCCGCGCATCAGCTTCATCAGAGCGTCGCGGTTGGCATCGAATCCGAACTGGACGCAGTCGCCGGCAAAGATCCGTTTGCCGGGTTGCGGATTGAGATGGACATCATCCTTCACCCGGACTTCGATGAAGAAATACCGGTCGTTGTAACCCGTGCGGAATTCCGCCGAAAGGTCGTTCGGCCCGGTATAGATCCGGTAGGTCCGCAAATCGTCGATCGCGGGGATC
>JAZUCR010000604.1:0-4018 GCA_045639225.1 Victivallales bacterium | reverse complement strand
AAAAGCACGATCAAGACGCCCGCCGATCTGAAAGGCAAACGGATCGGCGTCCAGCAGGGGACGACGGGCGATACCTATGTCAGGAAACACATCTGCGAGCCGGAACGGTATGACAACGGCGCACTGGCCGTGGCCGCTCTTCGCGCCGGCAAGGTCGATGCCGTGGTCCTGGACGGCGAACCCTCGAAAGTCCATGTGCAGCAATACCCGAACGAGATCATGCTCCTGTCTGTCGCCCTGACGCAGGAGGAATATGCGTTCGCGCTGAACAAGAACAACCCGAAGCTCCTGAAAGCCTTCAACGATGAGCTGATCAAAATGCGCGCCTCCGGACGCCTTCAGCAGATCCTCGACAAACATCTCAATAAGAAGTGATGTGCTGACATCCCCGTGCTCATGAAAAAAACCGTTCTGTTTCTGCTTGCGTTCTTCCTCCTTTCCGCAGGAGTTCTCTGCGCAGATAACGTTGCCCCGTCCTCCACACCGGCGAGGACGTCCGCTCCTGCGAAGACGTCCGCTCCGGCGTCCGTATACGAGTTCAAGACGAAGCTCCCGCCGCTGGTGGTCCCGAAGGAGGAGGAATATCAGGATTCCCGCCGCGACCTCCTGGATCGTCTCCGTGATTCCGCATATACGAATTTTGTCAAGGAGAACCGCTGGCATTACCTGCTGGACGGATTCATCACGACGATGCTGATCTCGTTCTGTTCGGCGATTCTCGGAATCCTGATCGGTTTCATTGTGGCGGTGATCCGGAGCATCTGCGATCAGACCGGCAGACTGAAACTGCTGAATCTGCTCTGCAAAATCTATCTGACCGTGATACGCGGGACCCCGGTGGTCGTCCAGCTCCTCATCATCTATTTCGTGATTTTCGGACCGTTCGACGTCGACAAGGTTCTGGTGGCGATCATCGCGTTCGGCGTGAATTCCGGCGCGTATGTGGCCGAGATCGTGCGGGCCGGCATCAGCGCGGTGGATTCGGGCCAGATGGAGGCGGGCCGCAGTCTCGGACTGACCTATCTCCAGACGATGCGTCTGATCATCCTGCCGCAGGCATTCAAAAATGTGCTGCCGGCATTGGGCAACGAATTCATTGCTCTGCTCAAGGAAACCAGCGTTTCCGGCTATATCGCGCTGCAGGACATCACCAAGGGCGGCGACATCATCCGCAGTCAGACGTATGACGCCTTCCTGCCGCTGACCGCCGTCGCACTCACCTATCTGGCCGTCGTCATGCTTTTCACCTGGATGCTCGGAATACTGGAAAGGAACCTGAAGAAAAATGAACGCTGACACGCCGGTTTTCGATGTCCGGGACCTCTCAAAAAAATACGGTTCCCTCCATGCCGTGGATCATGTTTCCGCGCAGATTCATCACGGTGAAGCCGTTTTCGTGGTCGGGCCTTCCGGTTCCGGCAAAAGCACTTTCCTCCGCTGCCTGAACCTCATGGAAACGCCCACATCGGGCGAAATTTTCTTCAAGGGACAGCCGATCATCGGAACGAAACACCTGAACGTGAACCATTACCGCCGGCAGGTCGGAATGGTCTTCCAGCATTTCAACCTCTTCCCGCATCTGACGATCCACGAAAACATCACCCTGGCGCCCGTGAAGACACACCGCATGACGAGGGACGAGGCGATCGCAAAAGCAGACTCGCTTCTGGCGCGGATCGGCCTTTACGACAAGCGCGACGTTTATCCTCCGCAGCTTTCGGGCGGACAGAAACAGCGCGTCGCCATCATCCGTTCCATGGCGATGAATCCGGATGTGATCCTCTTCGATGAACCGACTTCCGCGCTCGATCCGGAAATGGTCGGCGAAGTGCTTTCTCTCATGAAGGACCTCGCGCAGACGGGCATGACCATGGTCGTCGTCACCCATGAGATCGGATTCGCGGCGGAGGTCGCCGACCGCATCATTTTCATGGACAAAGGAAAAATTCTGGAAACCGGAAGCGCGAAACAGATCATCGAAAACGCCACGAATCCGCGCATCCGCGAGTTCTTCGCCAAGGTCCTGTGAGCCGCTCGGTCACGGGAAATGTTCGCCGGATAATGCGGGCGGAAACGTCACCAGAGCTTTTCGCCGATAAGGCATGATTCTGGGCAGGAAAAATCCGGCCTGCGAACTTTCTCAGCTCAGCGTTTTCCGATACTCCGGAATGACCTGATCCTTCAGGTTGCTCAGCTGATAGAGTTTCCATTTCAGATGCCAGGTGCCGGCAATATAATCCATGCTCGGCTCCCAGCCCAGACGCGAGTCCGCCTCCGTCAGCGGGATCGTCGCGTTCACGTTTTGGATTTCCGCTTCGACCAGCTCCAGCATCTCATCCAGCAGCGCATTCGCTTTGGCCTGGTCGTATTCGATCTCCAGACGCTTGTTCAGCAGCCACCAGCGTTTCACATGCACCATCGTACGGACCGCATGTCCGCAGAAATCGCCGACCCCGACCGTCTTTCCCGCCTCGGACCGTTTGCTGTCAGGCACTTTTGCAAGCATCTTGTGCATGACCGCGGTGCCGCGTTCCCAGGTTTCCAGTGCGCGGCCCATGATCTTCACATCCTCGGCGATCCGCCGTCCGCAGTGGGACATTCCCGGGACCTGTTCCGGCTGATAGACCGGATGGATCCACCGGGCGCCGACCGGAGATGCCGGCGAGGCCGGATATACGATCTTGCCCGTGGAACTCGGATACAGGATCGGCTGGAAAACCAGCGGATAGGACGGACCCACCCGGAGCGGTCCGGCCTGATCGTCGAAACCGGGCGTGTAGGAATCGATCGCTTCGCTCCACAGCCGCCAGCCTTCCAGGGCTTCCGGCGCTGCATCCCGACCGAAAATCCGTTCCGCGATTTTCCGCAGGATTTCCTCCGGATCGGTTTCCGGCGAACGGAAATACCAGCGGGCGCATTCATTGATCTCCGAGGGGAACCAGCCGTAATGATGCGAGTCCATGATCCCGCTCAGACCCCAGTCATCCTGCGCTTTCTTCATCGCGCGGAACCGTTTGAACCATTGATACGGCGTCGGGATATACGGCACCACGCCGAAATCCCAGGTCCGCCCCGCGGTATTGGTCATCGAATAGAGTTTCAGTCCGCGTTCCTTTGCCGCTTCCGCCTCGCTCCGGAAATAGAATCCCGGACCCGGATTGGTGATCGAATAATCCGGCTGGACCATCTTGTGGTTCGGATATTTTTCGATCTTGTCGAACATCTCGAACGTCGCCAGCAAAGTCACGTCCGGCGGGAGATTCCGGATCAGTTCCAGCCGGACGTCCGCCGGAGCTTTGCCCCAGTTGTACGTCCAGAACACGATATCCGCTTCCGGCGCATATTTCCGCACCGCTTTCTTGACCGCGTTCAGCCATTGCGGATAATCCCGGCACGGGAAAAAACCCGGATTCGGGCGCGAATCGATCGTAACGGAAAAATCCTGGTCCGTGGTCACGTTCGCGCTCGCGCCCTTGTCGCCGATATTGGCGGGACGCGGCTTCCCGGTCGTGCGTTCGTCCCTGCTGGGAAACACACAGCTTTCGCCGACCAGAATCAGACCTTTCGCTTTCGGGCACAGCCGGAAAACTTCACCGTAACTTTGCTCGAAAAATGCTTCCGCATCCGGTTCGTCCGGATGCTTGAAACTCGGCAGATAACTGTAGAAATAAACATCCAGTCCGAATTTTGCGCAGCGGTCGATCAGATCGTTGAAATCCATCGGTCCGTGGGTGGTCTGATTGGGACCTTTCACGAAGATCAGCACGGAATCAAAACCGGCGTGCGCGATCGCGTTCAGATGTGAATCCGGGAACTGGTCCAGACCCCATCCCGAGTGCACCATCCGGGGCGAAAACATTCGTTCATGCCATTGCGAGCCGCGTTCGAGATACGGCGCCTCACGCAGGTTCATCCGGTCTTCGAGGTAATAACAACCCTGCGCAACGCCCGCGGGATCGCTTCCGGTGATCCGGATCTGCGTTTCGGTGACGGCGAACTCGAACGACCGCGCTTTCTT
>JAZUCR010000603.1:0-1762 GCA_045639225.1 Victivallales bacterium | reverse complement strand
ACCGCTTGGCCTCCGACTTGTGCCCGCTGCAAGGGGATCATTCTGTCAACGGTCCACTGAGCTGATTACCGGCAGTAAATGCCGTTTTTCACTCGATTCGATCCGTCCCCCGTCCGCCCGGTCCAATTTGTTGGACTGGGCGGACATTCGAGCCGGATATGAGTAAAATCGGTCAGCCAGAGTGGCATGGACACGCTGGCGCTGGCTAAGACATAGTCCGGTGACGGATGGGTATATTGGGTGTGCTGGGTATATTGGGAACGTCCGGCAATGCCGGTCTCCCGGTGGAGGGCGTGCGAGTTCGAAGTCACGGGATCGGCAGTCCGCCATCACACGTTGATCGCGATCATTCCTATACGTCCGATACGTCCTATACGTCTTATCAAGTTCGCGGGAAAACAGAGATTTCACAGGCTGCCAAGATCTCACACTGAATGACCGGAATTTATCAGAAAAAAACTTGACTTTTGCCGAAACAACCGACATATTATCCGGAAGATGAAAATTGAATGACAGGGGAAATCGAACGATGCCGGAAACACGTTTTATCGTCAATCGCGAAATTTATGAGGAAGCTGTCCTCAAAGTGGTGCCGTCTGCCAAACAACGGCTCTGGATCGCCACGGCGGACATCAAGGATATGTATGTGGAAAAACCGGGACTCACCAAACAGATGGTCCCCTTCCTCCAGATCCTGGCGGAACTGCTGAAACGGGGCGTGGCGATCCGTTTGATCCATGCCAAGGAGCCCGGCCCGGCCTTCCGTCAGGATTTCGATCGATTTTCCGGCTTGTGGACCGGAATCGAACGGGTATTGTGTCCGCGGGTCCATTTCAAATGCATCATTGCGGACGGGAAACGGGCGTATTTCGGCAGTGCCAACCTGACCGGCGCGGGCATGGGTGCGAAAAACGAAAACCGCCGGAATTTCGAAAACGGCATCCTGACCGATGACCCCGCCCTGGTCGGACCGCTCGAAGAACAGTTCGATTCGGTCTGGCGCGGAGCCTGGTGCGGCAAATGCGGCCGCCGGGATTACTGCACCGATTGTCCGCTGGATTAAATACCGAATTTTATCTGACTGGTTTGACAATCCGGTCATGACGGGCTACAGTATCGTCATTTTCCAACAGGAGGTTCAGGAATGGAGAAAACGGAAAATACCCGTCTCCGGCGGATCGCAGTTTACCTGGGATCGTCGAAACCTGCGGTGCAGGCTTACCGGCAGGCGGTCATCGACTTCGGCACGTATCTGGCGGATCACGATATGACCTTGATCTTCGGCGGGAGCAATGCCGGGATGATGAAACTGCTGGCCGATACCATGCTCGAAAGGAACGGCAAAGTCATCGGAATCTTCACGAAAAGTCTTTCCGGGCGGCTGTTCCGTAACGACCTGACCGAAGCGGTCATGACCGAAGATCTGGCGGAACGGAAAACGGAAATGCTGCGGCGAGCGGATGCGGCAGTCGCCCTGCCCGGGAGCATCGGCACTTTCGACGAACTGTTCGACACTTTGGCCCGGCGCAAGCTGGGGGTCATCAGCTGTCCGGTGGGCGTGCTGAATATCAACGGATTTTTCGATCCGCTCTTCGAACTGCTGAAAAACAGCCGTGAGGCGGGATTTACTTCCGCGGAAACCGAGGCGCTGCTGCAAAGCGGAAAAACGCCGGAGGAACTGTTTCGGAAACTGGAGCAGCAGAGCGGGAATTGATGTCGGTACAAAAAAAATGGAGCCAATGATCGGATTCGAACCGATGAC
>JAZUCR010000602.1:0-2079 GCA_045639225.1 Victivallales bacterium | reverse complement strand
TGGCGGCCGAATCCAATCTTCTTTACCGTAACACAAGTTTTCGATTTTGCAACTTTTTCCTTTTCCTCCGACGAGTTGATGACCCATTCTCGGAAAAGGAAAGTTGCAAGAATACATCAGGGGGTAACATACAAGTATTCCTAGTATTCCTGGTAAGTTCGCGGGAAGCGGAGGTTGTTCAAAATTCACTGATTCCCGCTGGGAACGGTTGATTTTTTTTGCGGCGGTGTTATATTTGCCGCATTCGGATCCTTTTTCAGATCGCAAATTTTGACTGTCAATCGCCGCATGGCCGAAAAGAGCACTATGGAGAATCAGGAAAAACAGATCATCAGCAGGAAACGCGTCGCGGATCATGGCGAAGTTCTGACCGCTCGGCGTGAGGTCAATGCCATGCTGGATCTGGTCAAACCGGAAACCGAACGGATCGAATCCCGTTTTCTGGAACCGGCTTGCGGAACGGGGAATTTTCTGATTGTGATCCTGGAACGGAAACTCGCGGTCATCGGACGGAAACTTTCCCGGCTGGAAAACAGTCTGTCAGAAGACGAAAAACGTCCCGGCTGGAAGGTTCGTTTTTATGAACCGGATTCCCTGCAGGTTTTGAGCAGTATCTACGGGATCGATATTCTTTCGGACAGCATCCGGACCGCCCGGACTCGGCTGCTGTCCCATTTTCTGGAGTCTTACCGGCGGATCACGGGGCAGGGACCTTCGCGTGAACTGACTGCCCGCGCCCGGTTCATTTTGCGGAAAAACATTTTGAGGGGCGATGCGATCCATACCCGGGATCAGGTCACGATCCGGAGCGTTCCCGGATTGGATCAGATCATCTTCACCGAATGGAGCCGGACCGGCAATGATCTCAGCGGGCGCGAATTCCGTTTCGATTCTCTTTCTGAAAAAATGAAGTTCGATGTCATAATCGGAAATCCTCCCTATCAGCTGAATGTCGGAAATACCGGCGGCAACCGTTCGAAAGCCAAGTCGATCTATCATCTTTTCATGCAGTCCGCCATGGACCTGAGTCCGTCTTATGTGGTGATGATCACGCCGAGCCGCTGGATGACGAAAACCAACGAAGGCATTCCGAAGAAATGGGTCGACCAGATGCTTGCATCTGATCAGTTCCGCATCATCCATGATTTTGAGGATGCCGGAGAATGTTTTCCCGGAGTTACGATCATGGGCGGGGTCAATTATTTTCTCTGGGAAAAAGGATATAACGGACCGTGTCAGTATGTTTACCATAAAGGGGACCGGGTGTTTTCGAGGGTGAGTCCCCTCAATAAACTGAATTGCGGGATCGTGGTCCGGGATCCCATGGCCTGCCGTATCATAGACAAAATCGCGAAGGTCGAACCGGAATATTATACCGATCCGGAAAGAAACTTCAGTCATTTGGTTAGCACCAAAGACTTTTACACGACCAAAACGGCCCTGACCTCCAGCTGGGCGGCGTTCGAAACCAAACCGACTGCGCAATGCTGCATCAAATATTACTGCAACCAGGCCAACCACAAAACCCCGTTCGGCTGGATCCGGGAAGACCAGATCCCCAAACACCGTCAGACCATCCGGCTGCATAAAGTCCTGATCCCGGCGGCCAACGGATCCCGGGATTCTGTTTTGGGAAAGCCGTTTTACGCAGAACCCGGCAGCGTCTGTTCCCAGACCTATCTGGTCATCGGGTATGATCCGGAGCATCCGTTTACGGATCAAGATCAATGTGTGAATGTCATATCCTACGTCAAGACCCGGTTTTTCCGATATCTGGTCAGCATCAAGAAAAAAACGCAAAACGGTCCCCGCGGGGTTTACCAGTTTGTCCCGATGCAGGATTTTTCCAAACCCTGGACGGATGAAGAATTATTCCGCAAATACGGACTGACAGCCGATGAGACTGCATTCATCAAATCCCGCATCCGGGCGATGGACTAAGAATTTATCCCTAAATAACAGCAAGTTTCCGATAAATTATGACAGCTGCCGCCAAGTGCAGCAATGCTTCATATGACGAGCTTGTCTTTTCGTATCGGACGAGCAATTTACGAAATCTGTTGAACCACGAATGAGCGA
>JAZUCR010000601.1:0-3556 GCA_045639225.1 Victivallales bacterium | reverse complement strand
CGGTCTGCGCGGTCGTGGCGCTGCTGACCGCCGTGGTCTGCTACCGGCTGATGATCCGCGCGCCGAAAGGCAATTCCACCATGGAAGAGATTGCCGGATTCGTGAAGGAAGGCGCGATGGCCTATCTGCGCCAGCAGTATTCCCGCGTCGGACTGGTTTTCGTGATCCTCTTTATCGTTTTCGCCGGACTGGCGATCATCGGAGTGCAGAACCCGTTCGTGCCGGTGGCATTCCTGACGGGAGGTTTCTTCTCCGGACTGTGCGGATTTCTGGGCATGAAAACCGCCACGGCAGCTTCGAGCCGGACCGCCCAGGGCGCCAGCGAAAGCCTGAACCGCGGGCTGCAGGTGGCGTTCCGTTCGGGCGCAGTCATGGGTCTGGTCGTGGTCGGTTTCGGTCTGCTGGACATCACCGCCTGGTATTACATTCTCGACCAGCTGGTCTATACGCCTGAACATCTGGCCAACGGGCTCACGCTCTTCGGCATTCCGCTGATCAAAGCCGGAGCGGTCACTCCCGATCACCGGCTGATGGAAATCACCACCACCATGCTGACCTTCGGGATGGGCGCGTCCACGCAGGCGCCGTTCGCCCGTGTCGGCGGCGGCATCTACACCAAAGCGGCGGGCGTCGGCCCTGACCTGGTCGGCAAAGTCGAAGCCGGCATTCCCGAGGACGATCCGCGCAATCCTGCGACCATCGCGGACAATGTGGGCGACAATGTGGGCGATGTGGCCGGCATGGGCGCCGACCTGTATGAATCCTACTGCGGTTCGATTCTGGCGACCGCCGCCCTCGGCGCGGCTCTGCCGATCGCATATCAGGACACCGTCATGCGCGTGAACGCCCCGATGATCGTGGCCGGACTCGGCATCATTCTTTCGATCATCGGCATCTTCGCGGTCAAATGCAAGGAAGGCGCCTCCATGAGCACGCTGCTGAATGCGCTGCGGGTCGGCACCTGGGGCAGCTCGATCCTGATTCTGGCCGCCTGCGCCGTCCTGGCTTATTTCGACATCATCACCTGGGGTATTTTCGGAGCCATCGTGTCCGGTCTGATCGCCGGCGTGATCATCGGCTATTCCACCGAATATTACACCTCCGATGAATACAGTCCCACGCAGGAACTCGCCTCGCAGGCCCAGATGGGTCCGGCCACCACGATCATCGACGGTCTGGCGCTGGGCATGCTCTCCTCGGGCATCCCGGTGATCGCCACGGTCATCGCGATCATCTGCGCTTATGCCTTCTCGGGCGGCTTCTCGCAGGGAATGATCTACGGTCTTTACGGCATCGGTTTCGCCGCGGTCGGCATGCTGGCCACGCTCGGCATCACGCTCGCCACCGATGCCTACGGTCCGATCGCCGACAATGCCGGCGGCAACGCGGAAATGTCCCGTCTGCCCCCGCATGTCCGTGAACGCACCGACGCGCTGGATATGCTCGGCAACACCACAGCGGCGACCGGCAAAGGCTTTGCCATCGGGTCCGCCGCACTGACGGCTATGGCGCTCCTCGCCGCCGAAATCCAGGAAGTGGAGATCTGGACCCGCAAGTTCGGCACGGCTTCCGCCGACATGCTGGCAAAACTCAATGATAAGGCAGTAGACAACATCCGGATCTTCATCGATTTTTACAACATCAACATCATGAATCCGCTGCTGCTCTGCGGCATGTTCATCGGCGCCATGATGGCGTTCGTGTTCTGCGCGCTGACCATGAAAGCGGTCGGACGCGCCGCCGGACACATGGTCGAAGAAGTCCGCCGTCAGTTCCGCGAACTGCCCGGCATCATGGAAGGCAAGGAACGGCCCGATTACGCCCGTTGCGTGGAAATCTCCACCAAAGGCGCACAGCATGAAATGATGCTCCCCTCCCTGTTGGCGATCATCATCCCGATCCTGACCGGTCTGATCCTCGGCGTGGCCGGGATCATGGGTCTGCTCGCGGGCGGCCTGACCGCCGGGTTCGCGCTGGCCTGCACTCTGAATAATGCCGGTGGCGCCTGGGACAATGCCAAGAAGCACATTGAAAAAGGCAATTTCGGCGGCAAGAAACTCGCCGACGGCAGCAAGAATCCCACGCACGCGGCAGCGGTGATCGGCGATACGGTCGGCGATCCCTGCAAAGACACTTCCGGTCCGTCTCTGAACATTCTCGTGAAGCTCATGAGCATGGTGGCGGTGGTGTTCACACCGGTGATCGTGAAATTCTCCCCGCTCATTCAGGAGTGGCTCGGCATCGCCGGACGCTGAATCTTATTCCGGCAGTTCGGATTCGGCCGGATCGTGCAGACATTTCCGGAATTTTCCGTTCGGACCGATGACTCCGAAATCTTTTCCGGCTGGACATTCCCGGTGTTCCGGCATGCGGAACTTCCGAAAAATCTCTTCCGGCTGTTTCCGGCATTCGCAGATCATCTCGTCGCAAAACGCATACGGCACGCCGCAATCCGGCAAGGTGCGGATCTCCGTTTTCAAATCGTCCCATTCGGGGCGCGACAACGTCAGATCCAGATGGTTCCGTCCCCTGCCCTCGGGCCTCATTGCGCCCATCTGGATATTCAGTGCGCCGGACACGGCAACGGCACAGAACATGTCCGCAAATTCTTTCCGGTTGGCTTGCGTCGCGGTGAGGCTGACCGACATTTTCCATTTCAGCTCCGCCGCCCGCGCGATCCATTCCAGCGTCCGGCGGTAACGCCGTTTCGTGCCGGTCATTTCCCCGTATGACCTCAATCCCTGCAGACTGGTCGACAGACGGATCTTTTTCCGTTTGCAGAAACGCAGGAAATCTTCGGTCAGGTGCGAACCGTTGGTAAACAAGCTCAATTCGGCAGCAGGCAGGATCTTCCGAGCGTAAGTCAGCAGTTCGGAAAGGTCCGGACGCAGCATCGCCTCCCCGCCGGTGAAAAGAATATTGTTGACCGATTGTTCCGCACAGTCATCCAGCATGGATTTCCAGAATGCAGTATTGCGTTCCGGCTTCGCCCGGCCGGGGAATTCATGCCAGACGCAATAGCAGTATGGACAGCGGTAATTGCATTTTGCGGTCAGTTCGAAAATCAGATGGCGAGGCAGACGTTTCATCGGATCCGGATCTTCTGCCCGGCTTTCAGGCTTGATGCCGATTTGTCACTGAAACCGTTCAGCTTCTTCAACTGTCCGACCGTCGTTCCATGCCGTTTTGCAATGGAATACAAAGTGTCGCCTTGACGGATTTCATAATAAACCGGCTCAGGAGCCATTACCCCGCGGATAACCGGTTTCGGCGGCACCCCTGCCAAGGGCTTCGGTTCCGTCTGTTCCTGTTTTACAGCAGGTTTCGGAGCACAAATTTTCCCGACCAGTCTCGGCTCCGCCGCCGATACTTCACCAGTTCCCAGCAGTCCGGTCAGCAAAGCGGACAACGGCAGACCGGTGGCCAGCATTTTGCGGAGTTTGTTCTGCTTCGACTGATCTTTTCGGTTCAGTTCCGGTTTCATGATACGGCTCCTCTCCCTGTTCGTTGGACAAATTACTCTTTTTTTCCCTCTCTCGGGTTGGAAGCCTTTCCC
>JAZUCR010000600.1:0-2721 GCA_045639225.1 Victivallales bacterium | reverse complement strand
CAAACTTTTGTGATCGGCGTCCAGACGGAAGACATAGAGCGTTTCACCGCGGTGGTCGGCGCGGAGTCCGTAGAAGTCTTCCGGGGTACCGGCCAGCATCGCCAGTTCGTAACGGTGATAAAATCCGTCGATGGCGTTCTGTTCCGCACCCTTCGGCAGCCGGGTCTCCAGCGAGATCACGACGGTTGACCCACCCGTGAAATTCAACCCCACCAGGGAGTGTGCGATCCCGACCAGATTGTCCCAATGCGAAAACACTGCGTCGATCGAGGAAATCTGTTCCGGGGCGATGGTCAAGGTTCGGTAACGGACCTTATAGTCGTGCTCGGAACGATACTGGAAGTCGCGCACGTTGTAAAGGATGAATTTGCCGCTGTCGAGCCGGCGGACCTGGAAGGTGCGCTGCCATGGCTGCTGCCAGACGGTTCCGCGGAAACGTTCCTGCGGGGTAATGCTGTAAAACCATGCGAAGACCGTTAATTCCAGCAGTGCCGCGATTGCCAGCAGCCGCCAGAAGAACAGACTGGCAGTCAGGAGTCCCAGCAGCACGGAGACCGCGGTCCACGCGGCGAAAGGCGGCACGTCGAAGGCATGAAAAAAAGCTCCGGAATACCACAGTGCGCCGACTGCCAGAAGCGCAAAAAACACCCAGAACAGCACGTTTCCGAAACGGTCTACTCCGGCGGATACAAATCTGACGGAATAAATCCGCATCAGCCACGTTTTTATATTAGCCGGGAAATTTCTCATATCCACTATTCATTTCATAATATCATATTTCAAGAATTCGGCCATCAATTAAAGGAATATTATATCATAGTTTTTCGCTTTTTTCAAGAGGCGGCCGATCGAATCGGCATAAAATCGACCGGAAACTGATCCTGAAACGGTCCGTTTTCGAAAAAAATCGAATTTTTTTCCGACAATCTATTGATTTCACGTGAAAGCAGAGTTATATTAGCATCACAGATTGAATTTTATGATGGAAAAACCGACGATATGAAACGACATAATTTTGCAACGATCCACGAATTCTGGCGCGGGATCGACCGTCTGGCGGTCACCACCCACTGCGGATATATCGGACGCTACCCGGAAAACTCGCTGACCGGACTGCAGGCGGCTGTGGAGCTGGGCACGGACTGGATCGAATTCGATGTTCGCGCAACCGCGGATCACGAACTGATCCTGCTGCACGATCCCGACGTGGACCGGATCTCCAACGGGAGCGGTCCGGTCAACCGGTATACCTACGCGGACCTGGCGAAGCTGAATATGAGCTATTACGAATATTTCATCGACTGCTCCGGCCGGAAACTCGCTGAGCCGCGGTTTGAGACTTTTCCCGTGACGCGTTTCGCCGATGTGCTGGAGGCGCTGCGCGGCAAAGTGTTCATGAATATTCAGGTTTATGCCGACAATCCCGCCGACCAGCGCCGGATCTGCGAACTTTTCCGCGAATACGACATGTATGAACAGGCTTATTTGACCATACTCGATTACGAGCGTGCGGACTATGTCCGGTCGATCGATCCGGAGATCGAATTGTGCGTGCTGGACCGTCCGACCACGATGGCGGTCCTGCATACGCTGCGTGATTACGGCTGTCATGTGGCGCAGCCCCGGTGGACGGATGTGACTCCCGAGTATTGCGGAGTGAGCCGTGAAGTCGGGATTTTTTCCAATATGTATTATGCGAATCTGCCCCGGGAGATCGCGCGGTATGCCGCGATGGGGATCCAGGGCATTCTGTCGGATTATCCGGAAAACCTCATTGCCTTCAATGAGGCGGAACGGTCGGAAAAAGTGTAAACGGGGATCGGTACGGCGATGGATGTTACGATCAAAGACATAGCGAAACTGGCCGGGTGTTCGCACACGCTGGTGTCGCAGGTACTGCGCGGCAGTCCCAATTGCCGCGCCTCGCGGGAGACCAGAATGAAGATCCTCCGTCTGAGCTGTGAACTGAACTATCGTCCCAACCGGCTGGCGCGGCGTCTTCGCGGCGGCAGTTCCGGCATCATCTTCGTGCTCGGACGGTATTGTCCCGCGCCCGGCCATCAGCTGGTCATCAGCGTGATCACCGAGAAATTAAGCGCGCAGGGCTGCCAGGTTTTTCAGGCGCAGACCACCTCGGATGACGAGACCAGACAACTGATCGGCGAGTTCACCGAACTCGGCGGCGAAGGAATCATTTCCTGCTATACGCACTATGTTCCGCCGGCAGATGCTCCTTTCCCTTCCGTGGTCATCAGCGATTATGACGCCGTGCCGCACGATTTGGGCATCCATGTGGAAGCCGGCTGCCGGGTGGTGACGCAGCATCTGTTGGAACACGCCCGCCGCCGGATCGGCTTTGTCGGCATCGGTGCCTGGTCGTTCGGCGAACTGTACCGCGGGATCGAACAGGTCCTCGACAGTTCCGGCATCCGGAAACGCTGGCAATTCGACCTGCATTTTGATGTTGACGGTCTGCCCCGCCTGCTGAAGGTGCTGCGCCGGGACCGTATCGATGCGCTGATCTGTCAGAATGATTATGTTGCCGGCAAGCTGATTGCCGTGCTGGCGGAACAGGGGATCCGGGTCCCGGATGATGTGGCGGTGGTCGGCAACAATGCGATGAGTTTTGCCGAATTCACGCGGCCGGGCCTGACCACCACCATTTATCCTTACCGTGAGCTGGGAGAGGAGGCTGCCGCGCTGATACTGGCACGGATCCGG
>JAZUCR010000599.1:0-1613 GCA_045639225.1 Victivallales bacterium | reverse complement strand
GAATCCTTCGGCGGACTGCTGGTCCCCAGCCGCAGAGCGTTCGCTTTGTGGATCGCGCTCGGCCTGGCGGACGGCGAAATGCCCGCGCTCTATCGGAAAGCGCTGGTGCTGCTCCGCGGGGAGTTCAAACACTCGGCTTTGCTTTACGGGGCGCTGGGCGGTCTGCCGGTTTATGCTGCCGCGAGTGCCGTCGGCGGGGCTGGAATGGGGCTGATCACCGCGATCATGGGCGGACTGCATGGCTTGAAGCATAAACAGACGATGGATCGTTACTGTCCGCTGGTCAGTGATGATTTCCTCGCCCAGGCGGAAGTGTTGATCGGGAAGATGGGCGAACAGGAAAAACAGCTTGCCGGGACGGACGATCCGGCGGAAAAGGAACGCATTCAGCAGGAATATGCCGCGGTTTCGCAGCAGCTGCAGGAGCTGATCGATCCGCCGTCGTCCGACGATGATGAAGACGACGAGGAAGAAGACGAAGAATAACCAAACCTGACGGAGGCGGAAATGAAGAATCTGATGGGATGTCTGCTGGCGGTGATCGGCATACCGGTTGCGGGAGTTGTCCTGTATCTGCTGGCATTTATTATATATTTCCTGTTCAATGTTTTTCTTTATTTCCTGCCTGTGCTGGTGCTGATCGGATTTATTCTGGCACTGCCCTGGCTGGCATACCAGTTTTATAAAGGCTTGAACAGTTAACACCAAACGGAGGAAAAACCATGTGCACTATTTTATTGGAACCGGAAACTCTGCCTGCGGAAAAACGCAGCATCGAAGATTCTCAGAAAGCCGTGGATGAGCTGATGGCCCGGGATCACAGCTTCGATGAACCTTTCAGCCGGGAAGAACTGCGGAAACTTTTCCGGAAGGAACATGATGACAGGCTGCTCAACAACTGGCGGCTCCGGAGACAGCTCGATGACTATCAGCTGCTGACCGAACAGGAAAAGCAGATCGTCGCGGAGCTCGGCCTGACGCCTGAAATGCCGGCTGCGGGGCCCTCTCCGGAAGATCCATTCGAACAGGAAGATCGGCGGATTGCCGTGAAACTTGGCTTGATCCCTCCGGATGAGGATAACAATCTGCCTTTGGAAAAAAAGCGTCGTCAGATGAAAGCCGATGTGCTTGCTGATTATTTTTTCCGGGGAGACAATTCCGGAGAAATCTATGTCTGGCTGGACAACATGAACTACGGGCCGGAAAAAAATGGCTTCTACTATGTCCGGTATCACAATTCCATCCTCGCATATCACGGGAGAGGATGCTATTCCACTGCTTATGCGCATCCTGTCCTGGTTGTCCAGAAAAGCAAACTGCGTCCGGATCAGGTGGAGTATATGGAACGAAAATGCCGGGAAACGATCGAGGATGCAAAAAGGCAGAACGACCGCCGGACGGGAAATCGCGGAATTATTGATTCGTTTCAGTGACGGACTTGATTTTTTCCGTTCGAAGTGGTATATTACCCGTAAACAAAAGAAAAAGAATAAGGTTTTCTTCAGGGCAGGGTGATGCGGTCCTCCGCAGATTCCCGACCGGCGGTGACAGTCCGCCTGCGCATGGTTCATGTGCTGACATGGTGAAATCCCATGACCGACAGTAAAGTCTGG
>JAZUCR010000598.1:0-4763 GCA_045639225.1 Victivallales bacterium | reverse complement strand
ACTCCCCCCTTTTTTCAAGTGCGTTTTCATCTTTTTTAAGAAAAAAACGCACTTTTCGTGAGAAAACCCCTTCATCCGACGGAACATCCGCTGGGGAAATCGCCGCCGTCGACCGCGATCAGCCGGAGCGTATCGCCGGACTTGGCCGCCAGCAGCATGCCCTGGGATTCGATGCCGCGGATCTTCGCCGGTTTCAGATTCGCCACGATGATGATCGTGCGTCCGACCACCTGTTCGGGCGTGTAGGCTTTGGCGATCCCCGCCACCAGAGTCCGCTGTTCGCTGCCGACTTCGATCTTGAGTTTCAGGAGCTTGTCGGCCCCTTCCACCTTCTCGGCTTCCAGCACTTTGGCGGTCTTCAGCTGACTGCGGAAGAATTCGTCGATCGAGACCAGCTGATCGCCCGCCACCGCGACGGTTTCAGTCTTCTTTTCGGCTTTCTTTTCGGCTTTCTTTTCCGCTTTCTTCTCGGCTTTCGGAGGTTCGGCGGCCTTCTCTTCCTCTTTCGGAACCAGACGCGGGAACAGTGCGGCGATGTCCTTCACGGCCGTGCCGGGCGTCAGCACTCCCCAGCTGGAAAGTCTTTCATAATCGCCGAAAACGGCATCCGCCTCGCTCATGCCGAGCGTCATGCGCAGTTCCTTCATCTTTTCGGGCATGACGGGCAGGAGCAGACCGGAGACGATCCGCAGCGTTTCCGCCGCCGTGTAAAGCACCGTGCCCAGACGCGCGGTATTGCCCTGCTTGGCCAGGGTCCACGGGGCGGTCTTTTCCATATAGCGGTTGGCGGCGCGCACCACATTCATCACGGTGTCCACACCGCGGTCCAGCCGCATGTTTTCGACGGCCGTGCGCAAAGCCGCGGGCGCGGCCTGGGCGAGCGTCATCAGTTCCTTGTCCACATCCTCATATTCGCCCGGTTCGGGGATCCTGCCGTCGAAATTCTTGATCGTGAGTTTCACCGCACGGCTGAGCATGTTGCCCAGATCGTTGGCCAGATCGCTGTTGTAGCGTTTGACAAAGGATTCCTCGGTGAACGAGGCATCCTGACCGAGCACCATTTCGGACATCAGACAATACCGGAACGCGTCCACGCCGAAGATATCGATCATATCCATCGGATTGACCACGTTGCCGAGCGATTTGCTCATTTTTTCGGATCCGCTCAGCCACCAGCCGTGAGCGAAAATGCTCTGCGGCAGCGGCAGACCGATTGCATGGAGCATGGTCGGCCAGTAAACCGTGTGGGTGGTCAGGATGTCTTTGCCGACGATATGATGGGAAACGCTCCACCATTTTTCGAATTTGGCCTGATCGGAACCGTAGCCGATGGCGGAAATATAGTTGATCAGGGCGTCGAACCAGACATAGCAGACATAATCGGTGTCGAACGGAAGTTCGATCCCCCACGCGAGCCGGGATTTCGGACGGGAAATGCACAGGTCGCCGAGTTCCTTGCGGAGGAATCCGAGCGTTTCATTGGCGCGGAATTCCGGCTGGATAAAACCCGGATGCGATTTGATGTAATCCACCAGCCAGTCGCGGTACTGTCCCATCTTGAAGAAATAATTGGACTCGACCAGTTCGTTGGTGGGACGGTGGCATTCCGGACAAAGCCCGCCTTCGAGCAGGTCCTTTTCCGTGAAATAGCGCTCGCACGGCACGCAGTAGTGGCCGGTATATTCGGCCTTGTAGATCAGACCGCGGTCATACAGGTCCTGCAGGATCATGCGGACGATCTTCATGTGGCGTTCTTCGGTGGTGCGGATGAAATCGCTGTTTTTGATGCCGAGTTTCTTCCAGAGTTCCTGGAAGCGGACCACGGTCTCATTGCAGTGCTGCAGCGGGGGCACATTCCGTTTGGCGGCGGCTTTTTCGACCTTCTGCCCGTGTTCGTCGGTGCCGGTCAGGAAATAGGCATCCTCGCCGAACAGCGAGTGGAAACGGGTCAGGATATCCGCCAGCACGGTCGTGTAGGAATGACCGATATGCGGCTTGTCGTTGACATAATAGATCGGGGTGGTCACATAATAACTTTTCGCCATGATGAGGGTTCCTTTCCGTTTATTTCAAACCGACGGTCCGGCGGACTTTGTCCATGGTGACGGCGGCGACGGCATTGGCACGTTCGGCGCCTTTTTTCAGCACGTCCTCGATATAACCGGGATCCTTGAGCAGCTCCTCGCGGCGTTTGCGCATCGGAGCGAAGAATTCCATATAAGCCTCGAACAAAGCCTGTTTGGCATGGCCGTAACCGAAATTGCCGGCACGGTATTTCGCCGCCAGCGCGTCGATCTGCTCCTGCGTGGAAAAGAGCTTGTAGAGCGCAAAAATATTGCACTTGTCCGGATCCTTGGGCTCTTCCATCGGAGTGGAATCGGTCGGGATGGACATGATTTTCTTGCGGATCGCCTTTTCCTCGCCGAACAGTTCGATCGTGTTATTGTAGCTCTTGGACATCTTCTGACCGTCGGTGCCGGGGACGACCGCCACGCTCTCGCTGATGATCGGTTCCGGGATCTTGAAAACATCTTTCTTGTAGACCTGATTGAACCGGATCGCGAGGTCGCGGGTCATTTCCAGATGCTGTTTCTGGTCTTTGCCGACGGGCACCAGGTCGGACTGGTAGATCAGGATGTCGGACGCCATCAGCACGGGATACGAGAACAGACCGTTGTTCGGCACGAAGCCCTTGGCGATCTTGTCCTTGTAGCTGTGGGCGCGTTCGAGCATCCCGAGATTGGTGATGGTGTTCAGGATCCAGGTGAGTTCGCAGACGCCGTTGATGTCCGACTGGCGGAAGAACGCGGTCTTTTCCGGATCGAGTCCGCAGGCGAGGAAATCCAGAGCGAGCCGCTGGACGCGCATCCGCAGATCGGCGGGTTCGGGATTGACCGTGAGCGAATGCAGATCGGCAATGAAGAGGAACGTATTGCCGGGGTTCTGGTTCTGCAGTTCGATGGCGGAACGCATCGCGCCGAAATAATTTCCGATGTGAAGAATGCCCGAAGGCTGTATTCCCGTCAAAATCCGTTTCGACATGATCTTATGCCTTTCTGACTGTGACTTTGCAGTCTTTGCCGTTGAGATCGAACGCATGTTCCGCCTCGGCGGCTGCTTCGAATTTGCTGCAGAGCGTTTCGTTGGTGATATATTCGCGGAAGGAATCCAGCGCGGCGGCGACTTCGGGATCGGCGGCGAAACTTACCTCGATCCGGTCGGTCACTTCCAGCCCCATCTCCTTGCGGAGGTTCTGGACCTTGCTGACGAATTCGCGTGCATAGCCTTCGGCGATCAGTTCGGGTGTGAGCTCGGTATTGAGCGCAATGGTCACGCCATCCTCGGATGCGGCGGCGATGCCGGGCTTTTCCTCACGCTGAATGCTCAGGTCGTCCTTGCCGAGGTCCAGCACGGTGCCGGACTTAAGCGTCAGGGAGACCGTTTCGCCGCGAAGGACGGCGGCGATCTGCGAGCTGGCGAGAGTCTGGATCATGGCGGCGGCTTCCTTCATCTGCGGACCGAGCTTGCGGCCCAGCGTCTTGAAGTTCGCCTTGGCGGAAAGTTTGACCAGTTCCTCTTCATCGGCCAGCACGTCGATCTTCTTGACGTTGAGCTCTTCGGCAACGATGTCCTTGGTTTCTTCGAGCATCTTGCGGATGTCCGCTTCGCCGGAGACCAGGATCGCCCGCTGCAGGGGCTGACGCACTTTCAGATTGCGCTGGGTGCGCAGGAAACGTCCGAGCGAAACCGCTTTCATGGTCGCTTCCATCTGTTTTTCCAGCCAGGTGTCGCGGCGGGAAACTTCCGGCTGCGGGAAATCGCACAGATGCACGGATTCCGGCATGGAATCGGTGCGGAGCGTGCGGTAAATCTCTTCCGTGATGAACGGGATGAACGGAGCAGCGCATTTGACGAAGGTCAGCAGCACATGATACAGCGTGGCATAAGCCTCGTCCTTGTCGGCGTCGTTCTGGCTCTTCCAGAACCGGCGGCGGCTGCGGCGGATATACCAGTTGGTCAGATCCTCGGCGAATTTTTCGAAGCGGTTGGCAGCCTTCTGCAGCTGGAACGCATCCATCGCCGTGCGGATCTCCGCGATCATATCGGACAGGGAGGACAGGATCCAGCGGTCCAGCGGATTGGACGGATTGGCAGGAGCCGCGCCGTCAGCGGACGGAGTCCAGTTGTCCACGTTCGCGTAGGTGGTGAAGAAGCTGAAGGAGTTCCAGATCGGCAGGATCACCGCGCGCATGACTTCCTTGACGCCCTCTTCGGAGAACTTCAGGTCCTCGGCGCGCACCACGGGCGAACCAAGCAGGAACAGACGCAGCGCGTCCGCGCCGTAGGTATCGACCACATACATCGGGTCGGGATAGTTTTTCAGGCGTTTGGACATCTTCTGACCGTTCTCGGCGAGCACGAGGCCGTTCACCACGACGTTCTTGGACGCGGGTTTGCCGAACAGAGCGGAAGCCAGTACGGTCAGCGTGTAGAACCAGCCGCGGGTCTGGTCGAGACCTTCCGCGATGAAATCGGCGGGGAAGTGTTCCTCGAAATGTTCCTTGTTTTCGAACGGATAATGTTTCTGGGCATATGGCATGGATCCGCTTTCGAACCAGCAGTCGAGCACTTCGGGAACGCGGGTCAGCACGGTGCCGTCCTTGCCCGGCAGCTGGATCTTGTCCACGAAATGTTTATGGATGTCGGTAATCTTCTGGCCGGAAAGTTTTTCCAGTTCGGCGATGGAGCCGACACAGACCGTT
>JAZUCR010000597.1:0-2743 GCA_045639225.1 Victivallales bacterium | reverse complement strand
CGCGCTCGGTTGCGACGACCATGTGCGCATCGACATGCGCGAGGACGTCGCGGGGGACCTGCGCATCATGGAGGTGAACGGCATCCCCGGCCTGAAGCCCGGAAAAAGTTGGAGCCCGCAGATCTACGCCTTGTACCACCCGCAGCGCGATCCCTACCGCGCGCTGATCGGGACGATAATAAACTGCGCACTGGAGAGGGCTTATGGCGAACGATGACCGACGACCCCGGATACTTCTCAACATGGCGGTCGGCGAACTGAATGGCCGCGAGATCGAATATCTCAACAGCGAATACGCCATGCGTGTCAGTGCCGCCGGGGCAGTGCCGATGCTCTGCCCCTCCATCGAAAAACCGGAACTCATCGAGTCGCTGCTCGACGTCGCCGACGGGGTGCTCCTGATCGGCGGCAAGGATTACGATCCGCGTTTTTACGGCGAAAAGCCGCACCCCAAGACGGCGATGACGCGGAAACGCCCGGAATTCGACCTCGTTCTCGCCCGGGCCGCGCTGCGCCGCGAAGTGCCGATACTCGGCATCTGCGCCGGCTGCCAACTGCTGAATATCGTGACGGGCGGCAAAATTATCCAGCACCTCGACAACGTCGGGGAGCACACGAATGGCGTCACCCATGCGGCGAAGGTGACGGCGGTCGGATTTTTCGGTCGGGCGTTGGGGAAAAAGGTCGGTTCCGAAGTCGCCGTGAACAGTTTTCACCATCAGGCGGTCGATCCGGCAAAACTCGCGCCGGGAGCCGAAGTGGCCGCCCGCTGCGGGGATGTGGTCGAAGCGATCGAATTTTCCGGCCCTGTTTTCCGGATCGGGCTGCAATGGCATCCGGAACGGATCCCGGATGATGAACACCGGAAGAATTTCTTCAGCGCCTTTGTCAGCGCCTGCCGCGGGGCCTGACCGACGCCCTTCATTTTTTACGCCGGGGCTTTTCCTGGCAATAGATCGGCAGACCGCCGAGTTTTTGCGCGAGCTGCGGCAGGAACTCCAGCCATTGCGCCAGATCGCGCCGGGCAAACTGCCCGAGCCGGACGGATATACCGTCTTCACGGACGGCGTGGAGCATGATCATGCGGCTGTCCCCGAGGCTCCCGCTCGGGGCGGGGATCAGATGCAGACTTTTCAAGTCCGCAAAGGCGATGTTCCAGCCGAGCTTGATTTTTCCCGGCCAGTAACGCAAAGCGAAAAAGAGTTTTTTTCCCTGAAAATCCAGCACGAGTCCGAATGGCCGCAGGATCGCGCAAAACAACCAGACCAGTCCGAATATCAGCAGGCCCCAGACGGGTGTTTTCCAATCCAATATAATGACGATCCCGGGAACCGCGATCAAGACGACAAAACAAAAACAGGTCCAGACCGGATGTTTTTTCATCGGCAGCCGCCAGCCGCGGCCGTTTTTCCAGTCTTCCGGCGGGAGCGCAAGTTCATCTTCACCGCCGGGCGGAATGCGGAATCCTTCCGGCAGGAATTTCAGTTCGGCACGGAACGTTTCCGGCACGGTGATTTTCCGGCGGCGCATTTCCAGCAGGCCGACCGCAATGAACAACGATCCGAGTCCCAACAGGAAAAATTCCGGAATATAATCATACAGCCGATAATATGGTTTCCTGAACCAGATCATAGCCGCAGATTCCGAAGGATTCGCCGGATTGACCAGGATCCGGCGGCTGTCCCCTGCTCTGACCCGGATTGGAAACCAGGTTTTGCCATATAAAATCCGGTTGGAAGCATAGGTTTTTCCCCGATATTGGTATTGATAAGCGATTTCGGAAACCTGTTTGGTATTTTTCCCGTCCCGGACGGTTCTTTCCCGGTTCGAGATCATAACGCCGGAGACCTGTTCCCAGCGCAACAGACGGATCTCCCAGACCAGATCGCTGCAGAACAGATAACCCGTTCCGATCAGCCACGCGAAAAACAGCACACTCAGGACGATCTTGACCTCGAGGGTCGGCTTTCCGATCGAATCGACCCAGTGCTGAAGTTCGGCCGCGGATGTTTTTTCATCAGCCATCTTGACTCTCTCCCGAATTGATCTTGCCGCAAAAACTTACGATAATATATTCTTTATCAAAAGCTTTTCAACCGGGATTTCAGTTTTTCAGCAGGATGCCGGAGAATCAGGTCAGGACTTCACAATGGAACGGTACCATTCTCCGGTCTGGACCAGTTCGTTTTTCATCGCCGCCATCGGAATCATCACGCTGGAAAGGATGCGCTCGGGTTCGCTGGGTTTCGGAATGCCCGCATCCACATAATCGAAGAAATTGCGGAGCGTTACCAGATCCGCGCCGTTGTGTCCGCCGCCGTTCACGTTCGGGGCCGGGACTTTCTCCTCGAGACCATTGGCATAACGGACCAGCACACTGTCGCCGTGGATCTCCGCCATGATCTCGCCTTTGGTCCCGAAGAAATGGATATTCCGCTCATACCGTGCTCCGCAGCTGGTCAGAGTCTGCGTGAACATGGTCCCGCTGTGCAGGACTCCCGCCATGACCGCGGTATCGTCCGTCATCGGTTCTTCCCCGTGCCGGCGCCACATGAAATTGGCAGTTTTTCCCCAGACCGTTTCCGCGTATGATCCGGCGAGATACTGAAGCAGGTCGGTATCATGCGTGGTTTTCGCGGTAATGAAATTGCCGCGTTTGCAGGAGAATTTGTTGATCAGAAAATTCCGGGCGAAACTCTGTCCGACATCCGTGGCATTGCGCACCATGATCAGATCGCCGATG
>JAZUCR010000596.1:0-22308 GCA_045639225.1 Victivallales bacterium | reverse complement strand
GATGCCGCGGATCAGCAGGATGCGGAAGGTCCTTCCGAATCCCGCCAGCAGCGCGGTCCCCGCGGCGAAAAAGAGCAGCGAGACTCCGCAGCACACCAGGAACAGCCATTCATCCGGCCGCAGGGAATCGCGCAGATACGGCAGGATGTCCGACGGCGATTCCACCTTGTATTTTTCCGGCAGCATCAGTTTCCGGCGGGTCAGATTCAGATTTTCCAGAATATCCGGATCGCGCGGAGAAAGCTTGGAAGCGCGTTCGAAACAGACCATTGCCTGCGGAAAATATCCCTGCTGAAACAGACAGTTGCCGATGTTATAGAGCAGGTTCGCGGAAGGTTCAGCCGGATTCAGACGGCTCCGGTAATATTTTTCCGCTTCGCCGAATTTGCCCGTGTCATAGGCATTCATGGCCTGATCGGCACGGACCACCTTTTCGGCGGCGAAAAGCGAACCGGAAAGACACACCAGCAGCACCACCGCAGCTTTCCGGAGCGCTTTCACCAGCGCATCCCGGAATGCCGGCGTGAATCTGGATTTCATAGACGGCATCCAGGCCGCCTGTGAGATCTCTTCCAGCATGCCGGCCAGTTCGGGCGACTGTTCCTTGACCGCGGAGGCGCAGTCCGCCAGATCGGCTCCGGGCGGGAGTCCTTGGGCATCCGCCAGATAAGACGCGATATCGGCGCCGCAGGCAGCCGGGATCTCCTCGGGCGGCAGTTGTTTCAGACGTGCCAGCAAAGCCGGTTTCCGGCTGCGGGCCGCCGCCTTGCGCTGATAGTCCGGATCTTTTTCCCGCGCCTTGCGGATCCCGCGCACGATCGAAGACAGGATCAGAAACACGATGCCTGCTGCAATGACGATGATCCCGCCGGCGATATTGACTTCGGGCGGCAGCGGCACCGTCCGCCCCTCGTTTTTCTTCAGATAGAGAATATCCTCCGCTTTGCGTTTCGGCGCATCGGTTTTGGCTTCGGCCGCTGCAGCCGGCGAAGGACTCGCCACGGTGTAAGCTCCGGCATTGCCCGGAATGACCGCACTGCCTTTCTCGATGGCAATGGCACGTTTGAAGGATTTGGTCAGATAGGCTCCCTTGTCGAACACCGCATACGGTCCGAAGGAAATATTATCGGTTTTGCCGTCGGCAGGTTCCGTCGGGATCAGCACGTAACGGATCTCCGCGCCGCCGGCATTCCGTTCCACTTCCGGCGGATAGACCCGAAATCCTTTCAGATCCAGCGGCCAGGTCCGCAGCGTATCCGTGGATCCGTTCCCCTGGAATTCCACCTTCATCGTAATGGGTTCGCCCACTTTATACGGCGGCGGCGACAAGGTCACCAGACTGTCCCAGCGTCCGACCAGACCGGTAAAGCGTGCGCCGTCCGGGATAGCCGGCAGATTCCGGATCTCCAGCACCAGCGGACCGGCACTCATATTCCGGTCGACCTGACGGCTGCGCGAGAAGAACGAATCGCCGAAAAATTCATCGAAGATATCGTCGGCAGCTCTCCGCCGCGTGTCGCGCACGATGATCGCGGCATTTTCCCGGACATCGATTTCCAGTTTTCCTGCCGTGATCGGACGCAGGGCGGTCCGGAAGGAACAGCGGATGTAATCCCGTCCGTTCCGTTCCACCCGATGCTGGGTCACCCCGGCAAAATTCGGATTTTCCGGATTGGACTGCTTATAATCCCGGAAGACCGCACTGCTTTTTTCTCCGAACTTGATCGTCGGCCAGGCCAACCGGGGCTGAACGCCTGCCAGCACATAAATATTGACCTCCAGCGGGATCTCTTCTCCGAGATAATAGAACGGACGCCGTCCCGGAACTTCCGTTTCCATGAACATGATCTGATCCGGAGTCAGCCCGGCATCGTCCCGCGAGGATCTTGAGGCTGCCGGACGACGGCGGCTTTGCGAAGTCGTCTGATACCGGGCAGCCACGGCTTCGAAAGTTATCTTTTTCGTCGGTTCCTTGCTGTGTGTCAGCGTGATAGGGGGAATCGTATAACTGCCGGACTTGGCCGCTGCAAAAGGAATTCTCAGTTCAAAAAAGGATGAGCGGCGGCCGTTGATGATCCGGGTCTGACTGGACTGCATGGCACCGCCCAGCCAGCTGATACCGGAAACCTTCGGCAAACGATTCCCGAGCGGCTGATTGCGGGTCCCGTCGGTGGAGCGGATGATCAGATACGCTTCTTCTCCGACCCGGACCGGCTGGGGTTCGACCGAGACTTCCACCTTCCCGGCAGCCGCCAGCGGCAGGATCAGATGCAGTAAAACAATCCCTGCAATTATTTTTTTCCATGGTTTGGCAAACATAAGCGCTCTCCTCCGAATTACCAGTCTTTATCCACCGGACGGGTGCCGTAATTCTGCTTCATCCGGGCCTTGAGTTCATCTTTCAGTTTCTTTTCGTCGCCGGCCATCACCTCGAGCAAAGCTTCCGCCTGATCCTTGTTGATCTCTTTTTCCGGTTCGGGCTTGGCATTCTGCTGTTTTCCCTGACCGGGTTTCGGCAGCTGCTTGTCCGGTTTCGACTGGCCTTTCTGGTCTTGCTTCTGATCCTGCTTATCCCGATTCTGTTTCTGATCCTTGTTCTGCCCCTGCTTCTGATCCTGTTGGTTCTGTTTCTGATTCGATTCAGACTGGTCCTTACCGAGATGCTCCAGGGCCTTCGCCAGATGCTTTTCCGCTTCCTGGTTTTTGTCCTGTTTCTGCGCCTGACGGGCTTTGTCCAGTTCCTCGCCGGCTTTCTTCGCCTGATCTTCCATCTTCTTCTGATTCAGCTCTTTCGCCTGCTGTTCCAGCTGACGCACGCTTTCCCGGGCCTTGTCGGTCTGCTGCTGATTCTGCGGCTGGCTTTGATTCTGCTGACCCTGCTGTTGTTTCTGTTGATCCTGCTTCTGCTGGTTCTGTTGTTTCTGCTGACCCTGCTGTTGTTGATCCTGTTGTTGTTTCTGTTGATCCTGCTTCTGCTGGTTCTGCTTCTGCTGGTTCTGTTGTTGTTTCTGTTGATCCTGCTTCTGCTGGTTCTGCTGTTGTTTATTTTGCTGTTGCTGATCCTGTTTCTGCTGCTGTTTATTTTGCTTCTGCTGATCCTGCTTCTGCTGATTCTGCTGTTGCTGCTGATTCATTGCCTGCTGGGTATTTTTGCGGGCTTCCTGCTGTTTCTTTTTCAGTTCTTCGATCTTCTTTTTCAGTTCCTCAGCGTATTTTCTGTCCTGGATCAGCTGATACTGATTTCTGGAAACCGGAGCGACATCGGAACCTTCCCGTAAGGAATTCTTATAAATCTCTTCCGTAACGGCAAACTGTTTCAGCGCCTGTTCGGTCTGCTGGAGGGCGGGATCCAGCTGCTGGGCCTGCAGCGACTGTCCGGTCTGCTGGAGCATCGCGCGGGCCTGCTGATGATTCAGGACGCCGAGATTCTGCGCGGCTCTGGCCCGGACTTCCGGGGACGCATTGGCTGCGGCGATGACCTGTTCATAAAGCTGAACGGCTTTCGCCAGGTCTTTTTCCTGGGTCTGGGCTTTCAATCCCTGATTGAACAGTTCTTCCGGAGAAAGCGCTGCTGGTTGGTTTTCCTTTTGGTTTTCCTTTTTGCTTTCAGCCGGAGACGCCGTTTTTTCTTCCGGCCGGCTCTGCAGGGTCTCCTGCGCGGACATGGCAAACGGCAGTCCGGCCAGACCGCAAATCAGCAGGAGCCGGGCGGCCGTGCGGGCGGCAAAATTCCTGCGTTCCCCGAGCAGGAGCCAGAGACAAAACAGGATGAATGCCCCGAGCAGCGGATAGAGCGGCCGTTCGATCGGACGCGTCTGCTTGCCGCTGTCGATATCATGTTTTTCCAGCTGTTTGATCCGGGCTTCGATCTGGTCGAGACCGGGATGAGTAGTGGTGGAACGGACATAGATGCCGCCGGTTCTGGCGGCCAGTCCGGCCAGCATCTTTTCATTGAGCGGCACACTGACGACATTGCCGCTGCTGTCTTTCAGGGTCTGGACATTGCCTTTTTCATCGCGCAGCTGCACGATCGCCGGCTGCGAAGGATCGCCGATACCAAGGATGAACAGCGGGATCTTCAATTGAATGATCCGGTCCAGAGCTTCGGTGCTTTTCCCGGTCAGCTCATCGCCGTCGGTGATCAGAATGACAGCCCGATGCGTGGTTTCCGCGGCCCGGAATCCGCGGATCGCTTCCGTCAGTGCCTGCTGGATATTGGTGCCGCCCACGGGGATCGTATCGACCGAAAGTTCATCCACACTCTGCAGAAAACTGGTCTGGTCGATGGTCAGCGGACATTCCAGAAACGCTTTGCCGGCAAACGCGATCAAGCCGAACCGGTCGCCCGGATTGCGGGTGCAAAGCTGCCGGACCAGCCATTTGGCATGATCGAGCCGCGACGGCCGGACATCCTGAGAAAGCATGCTTTTGGAAACATCGAACACGACCATCAGATCGCGTCCCTGTCCGCTGTAGGGCAGGATCCGGGTGCCCCAGGAGGGACGAGCTGCCGCGACCAGCAGCAGGATCACGGTTCCGGCAAAGAGGACTGCCCGCCAGAACCGGAGCACCGGCGAGGCGTTCACCCGGGCCGGATCATCGGCCTGTTCCCCGAGAAACTTCTGCAGCAGAGCCTTCCGCTTCCGGCTTCCCCAATACAAAATCGAACCCGCCAGAGGCAGGATCCAAACCAGGTGCCATAAGATTTCCCCGTCCAGCAATGTCATTTCCGATACTCCTTGTAAAATTCTTCAGGTCATCTGCCGGACATAGACCGCAGGTCTGGAAAAAAGTTCCCGATGCAGTCAGCTTTTCCGGAATGATTGGCGCCATTGGCGCGGCGTCATGCCCTTGCGACGGGTGAAAAGACGGGAAAAATAATTCGGATCATTGAAGCCGCATTCGGCAGCGATCCCGGCAATGGGATCAGCCGATCCAGCCAGACGTTTTCCTGCCTGGAACAACCGGTAATCCAGCAGACAGTCGATCGGCGAACCGCCCAGCAGCTGCCGGAACAGCCGCCGGTAATAGGAAATGCTCATCCCCTGCTGTTCTGCAAGGTCATGCAGGGTTACATCCCGAACATAATTTTCAGTGATGAAAACGAGAGACCCGGCGATTTTTCCCTCGGTTTTGGCAGGCGCCGAGCCTTCCTGAAAGATCAGTCTTTCCGCGGCCAGCTGTTTTTCCAGCACCGCCAGCTGACTGCCGGGACGCTGCTGTTTCTGTTCTTCCTGACATTCCCCTGCCAGCTGTTCGAGACGTTCCAGTATCTCCTCCGACACGATCCGGACATCCTGATCCAGAAAAGCAGGCGCATTCGCCCGCATCAGCGCCGCGGTCTCGGTCGTCAGAAGAAAATCCAGAACCGCCGATTCGGTCAGCCAGATACAGGATTTCGTTTCCCCCGGACGGATAATGAATGCGGTGCCCGGGCGCAAAAGATAAAATTCCCCGCCGATCTTCAGACAGCCGATGCCGGACCGGACGATCCGAATCAGGAAATGACCGTCGGCAGTCAGAGCGGAGCAGTCCGCGGCGGCCGGATCCATTCCGTTTTCCGTCTGGGAATGTGCCATGAAATCGGTTCCTCTCAGGAGTGTTTCCGGAAAAAATCCATCAGGGGTTCACGGTATTCCGGCCGCTTGAGCGCAAATTCCAGCGTCGTCAGCAGGAACGAAAGCTTGTCGCCGGCATCGAAACGGCGGCCTTTGATCTTCACCGCATACATGGATTGCCGTTTCAGCAGGCTGCGCATGGCGTCCGTGACCTGGATCTCGTTGTTCTTGCCGCGGGGCGTGCGGTCCAGTTCCTCGAAGATCTCCGGCGTGAACACATAACGCGAAGCCACCACCAGATTGCTCGGCGCACTGGCCGGATCGGGCTTCTCCACCAGATCACGCAATTCGTAAATATAATTATCGGCGGAAACCCCGTCGATCACACCATACTTATGGACTTTTTCGTGCGGGACTTCTTCCACCGCGACAACGGAAGCCTGTTTTTCGCGGAACACCGCCAGCAGTTCGGAAAGCACCGGCTGATCGCCGGCAGTGACATTATCGCCCAGCAGAACGGCAACCGGTTCGCCCGCGGCGAAATTTTTGGCATAGCGCAGCGCGCCGCCGAGACCGTCGAGCTCCTGCTGATAGACATACTGGATCCTGGCGCCTTTGCCGATGCTGCGGATCTCATCGAGCAGCTGTTTTTTGCCGGAAGACTCCAGCCGCTGTTCCAGTTCGAACTGCGGATTGAAATGCTGGCAGATCGATTCTTTTCCCGCGGAAATGATGATCAGGATATCATCGACTCCCGACTCGACCGCTTCTTCCACCACATATTGGATGACCGGTTTGTCCACGATCGGGATCAGTTCTTTCGGAACCGATTTGGTAAACGGCAGGAACCGCGTTCCGAAACCCGCCGCCGGAATAACAGCTTTCATTGATAGGCATCCTTCATATTATGCACGATGGATGGTTTGATGACTTCGATCTGGAACTTTTTGAGTTCTTTCTGGAGCCGCTGATACATGGCTTCATCCTCATACGTGCCGATGATGGCGCCGCCGGACCCGGTGAATTTCGCCGAAGCACCGATTTTCCGGGCCATTTCCACCATCCGCCGGTTCTTGCTGCTGATCGCTTCCGAACAGACTTCGCACCGCAGATCGAAATTCCGGTTCAGCAGCGCCGGAATTTTGCCATACTCATGGGTTGCCAGAGCATCCCGGACCTGATCGGTCAGACTGCTCCATTCCTGCATCGCCGCCAGCACTTCCGGCTTGCCGTCGTTGAAATCATGACGCAGACGGCTGTGCAGAATCTCCGAACCTTCCGCCAGGTCGGTCCGGTAGGCAATATACAGATTCAGATCGGCCGGAATATCGATCGCCTTGTATTTCCCGACTCCGAACTTTTCCATGTGGCTCCGGTTGAAATCCATATAGACCGGATGATTGTAAGCCTGGGCCACGCGGTCCTGCAGACCCGCCGGGATCCCCAGTTCCTCCGCTTCCACCGCCAGCACCAGATTGGCAAAATGATCCGGACGGATCTCCACGCCGTAAAAACGGCACAGACACCGCATGGCCGCCGTGATGATCGCCGAAGAACCCGCCAGGCCCAGCCGGTTCGGAATGTCGCTTTTGTAGCGCATCGTGAAGTTCTTATTGTCGATCTGCAGATCGTGTTCCTTCACGTATTCGTAAAACTTCTTGATGGACCCCTTCAGCAGACGGATCCCGCCGTAATAGCCGTAAAGAACGATATCTTTATGCAGGTCTTCCATGCTGGCAAAGGTGTTATGGTCGCGCAATGACGGCAGCAGGTCCAGATCGGGACTCTCATACAGTTCCGCCTCGGCGGAATAGTTATGGAAGACAAAGGCAATGGTCTTGCCGAAATACCCGCCCGAGGGGTTCCCGACCAGTGCCGCAGGGGGAATAGGTTTGCATCGCAGAATCATAGAACCGCCGTCACACACCTGCCAGTGTGGTCTTATAGGATTTGATCATCGCTTCCAGCGGGATGGAGAAGTCCGCTCCGGTCCCCTTGACGCTCAGAATGCCGGAATCGTTGGTCCGGCCGACTTTGGCAAACGTGAACCCGGCCAGCGCTTTTTCCAGTTCCGCGGATTTTTCCGGCGGACAACTGACCAGGAAACGGCTGTTCGATTCGGAGAACAGGATCTCCGCATCGCTCATTCCCGCAGTGTGCGGGACTTTGGTCAGATCGAGTTCCAGACCGAGACGTCCGCCCATAGCGGATTTGGCCGCAGCCACGCCGAGACCGCCCAGCGCCGGTGTCGCGGCGGATGCCAGCAGTCCTTTGCGGATGATCCCGTCCATCGTCTTATACAGCGCCAGTGCCTTGGCCGCGTCCACTTTCGGAACCTGGTTGCCGGTGGCCCCGAGCATCGCGTAATATTCGCTGCCGCCCAGTTCCGCATAGGTCGTCCCGATCATGTAAACATCGTCGCCCGCATTCTTGAAATCCGGGGAAAGACTGGTCGCGATATCGTCGATCTTGGAAATGGTGCTGAACAGCACGGTCGGCGGGATGGAGATCTTCCGTCCGCCGCGGGTGCTGTCGTTCTTCATGCTGTCTTTGCCGGAGATGCACGGCACGCCGAACGCGCAGGTGTAATCATACAGCGCCTTGTTGGCACGGACCAGCTGCGCCACCTTGTATTCGCCGTCCGGGGTTTTTTCGCTCTGCACCGGATCCGGCCAGCAGAAGTTGTCCAGCCCGGCAATGCGGTCGATCCGGCCGCCGGCGGCCACGATCCGGCGGATCGCCAGGTCGATCACCGACGCCATCATGTGATAGGTGTCGATATCGCTGTAGCGCGGCAGAATGCCGGCCGCCAGCACTACGCCTTCACGCGAAAGCGGTTCGATCATGAATACCGAGGCATCGTTGGCAACATCGCGCGCCTTGCCGACATACGGCTTCTGCACGCTCAGCCCTTTCACTTCGTGGTCATACTGACGCGCCTTGTATTCCGCCGAGCAGATGTTCAGACGTCCGAGCATGGCGGTCAGATCGGCCGCCGCATCGCGTCCGGCCAGCGAGGGTTCTTCGAAATGCGGCGCTTTCCATTTGGCGGAAAGTGTCAGCCGCGGCAGTCCGCCATGCATGAATTCGATATCCAGACAGCAGACCGTCTTGTCGCCCCACATCATGCGGAATTTGCCGTCGTCGGTGAATTTGCCGAGCACGGTGGCTTCCACGTCGCGGTCGGCCGCCAGCTTCAGGAATTCATCCAGATTTTCCGGCGGGACCGCAAAACTCATGCGTTCCTGCGCTTCGGAAATCAGGATTTCCCACGGCTGCATGCCGGCATATTTGAGCGGGGCCTTCTGCAGATCCATCACGCAGCCGCCGCAGATCTCCGCCATTTCCCCGACGCTGGAGGAAAGACCGCCCGCGCCGTTATCGGTGACGAAACGATACAGACTTTTATCCCTGGCTTCATACATGAAATCGCTCATGCGTTTCTGGGTGATCGGGTCGCCGATCTGCACCGCCTGCACCGGACTGTCCTTGTGCAGTTCTTCGCTGGAGAAGGTGGCGCCGTGGATACCGTCCTTGCCGATCCGTCCGCCGGTCATGACGATGATGTCGCCCGGCTTGATCTCTTTTTCCCAGCCGTTCTTGCCGTTGATCTTCTTCGGCAGGGTCCCGAGGGTGCCGCAATACACCAGCGGTTTGCCGATATAGCGGTCGTCGAATACTTCCCAGCCCAATCCGTAAGGAATGCCGCTCTGGTTGCCGCCGTCGATCACGCCTTTGTGGACGCCGTCGCGCAGCCGCCGCGGATGCAGCAGACCTTCCGGCACATCCTTCGGATCGGTGAACGGGGATCCGAGGCAGTAACCCCACACGTTGATCAGCAGATTGGCGCCCTGTCCGGTCCCCATCGGGTCGCGGTTCACGCCCACGATGCCGGTCATCGCGCCGCCGTAGGGATCCAGTGCGGACGGACTGTTGTGGGTCTCCACTTTATACGCCAGATCGATCTTGTCGTTGAACGCGACCACGCCGGCATTGTCGGAGAATACCGAGACCAGCCAGTCGATCTTCTTCGCGATCTCCGAGGTGCTTTTCTGAATGCAGGTTTTGAACAGGGAAACGATCTCTTCCTTTTTCCCGGATTCCAGATCTTCATAATTGACTTTGGCACTGAAAATCTTGTGTTTGCAGTGTTCGGACCAGGTCTGCGCCAGCACTTCGAGTTCCACGTCGGTCGGATTCTGGCCAAGTCCGTATTTCGCCCGGTCCTTCGCATTGCGGAAATAGCCTTGGATCGCCTTCATCTCTTCCAGCGTCAGCGCCAGAATGCCTTTATGGCTGATCTCCATCAGCTTGTCATCGGAGACTTCCAGATCGAATTCGCGGACGATGCCCGATTCGGTTCCTTTGACTACCGGCTTGTTGAGCGGAATGCCGTTGGCCTTGACTTCCGCGGCGGTATAGACCGCGACGCTTTCGATCAGTTCGTTGGCCAGGACCGATTTGGCAATGCCCAGCAGTTTTTCTTTCGTAAGTTCCGGCGCCTGAAAGAGATACTCGACGGAGCTGAACACCTGTTCATCCTTGCGGAGCTTGCGCCCGATGATATCGCCGATCGCTTCGTGCGCGGTGCGCGCCACGTTATCCGTCACGCCCGGCTTGAAACCCACGGCGGCCAGAAAATCAAAAGACGGCGGAGCCGGATTGGTGCCGATGAAATATTCCTGCGTCACGGGATTGGTCAGTTCCTTCGCGATTTTTTCCGCTTCCGCTGCCGAAATATCGGCGCAGACCGTAAACACGTCACGGGTCCGAAGATCCTTGATGACATCCAGTCCGGTAAAGCCTTTGATCGTTCGAATCACTGCCTGTCCGCGGGAATCGCTCCAGCAGTTCTTGACGGAAATTTCGATTCTGAAATCCATATTCGTTTCCTCTATGTTATGGTCTGGTAAAATCAGGATGGAACAATACACCGGAAAACCGATTTTTTCAAACTCTTTTTAATGATTTTTCGGAAATCTTGTCAGGAGCGGTCATTGGCGGATTGCAATGAGCCGTCCACTCCGGATGCGCAGCTTTCCGGCCCGACGCGGTTCCGGATCTTCTCCCGATTCATAAAGATAATACGTTCGTTTTCTAAAAAAAAGGAAAAAAAATCTTATTTGAAACTTGAAAAAAACGCAACAGGAGTTATATTGCATTTTTCACCTGTTTCAAAAACAACTAAAAAAGGCAAGAGAAAACACGCATGTTCAAAAAAATCTGGACACCTGATATGATTGTGAATATCATCCTTTCCGCCAATGGAAAGGAACCCCTGAATTCCCATTATTTTTCGACTACATATCCCCATGTATATGCCGCGGCGGAACGGATTTTCGGTTCCTGGGGCAATGCCATCACCGCCAGCGGTCTGGACTACAGCGCCATCCGGAAATACCGTCGCTGGAACAAAATGCGCGTCATTTCCGTGATCCGCAAACGGTATAAAAACGGCGAACCGCTGTCCAGTCAGCATATCCAGAACAATTTTAAATCGCTCTACATGGCGTCAATCCATCATTTCAAGTCCTGGGGCACCGCCATCCGTATGGCCGGCCTGGATTACGACAATATCCGGATCCGCCGCAGCCTGACCGAGCAGCAGATCAGGGACGAGATCCAGCGTCTTTATCATAACGGCGAGGACATGGCATATTCCAATATGCGGAAAAACCATCAGTATCTTCTGGCTTACGGAATGAAAAAACTCGGCGGCGGCAGCTGGGCGGAAGCCCGCAAAGCCTGCGGCATTACCGATAATTTCCGTCTGCCCCGCAGCAAACGTCCCTCCCATTCACGGATGCAGATGATCCAGTTGAAACTCTTCTGAGTTCAGGATCGCCCCGTCACCTGTCCGAGTGCATTGATCACATCCGCAGCGGTAATTGCCTCCATGCACGCCCGGTGTCCCAGGGGACAGACCCGTTTGAAACAGGGTGCGCACGGCTGTTTATCGAACAGGATGCGCCATTTTTTGGACAAAGGTGAAGTGGCGGCGGGATCGGTCGATCCGAAAGGCGCCGCGCCGGGTGTCCCCAGAACCGCCGCAAGATGCATGGCGCCGCTGTCGTTCGCTGCGCAGCAGACCGCTTTTTTCAGCACCAGCATCAAAGTCTCCAGAGTCGTTTTCCCCGCCAGATCGAAATATGATCCCGGCGGCAGTCCCGAAAGTGCATTCCGCGCGTCCTGAGCTTCTTTTCCGGTGCAGAGCAGAACGACTTTGCCGCCCCGTTCCCGGACCCACCATTGCGCGACTTCGGCGAACCGCGGCGGATCCCAGCGTTTCGCCGCCCCGTAGGCGGCTCCCGGCGCCAGAGCCAGCAGATCCGGCTCGTCCAGCACGGCCTGCAGTTCATCCGGCCAGGTTTCAGGTTCATACGGCAGATCGAATTCCGGCAGAATGCCGTCCCACTCCGGTGCTCCCAGCGCCTGCGCCATGGCAAGATATTTGGCCGCCTGATGCGGCAGATTCAGCTGATGATCCAATCTCGGCGGAAAGCGGAAGGACTCCGCCAGGAGAAAAGAACGGAATCTCGCATCCGTTCCGAAAAGTTTCGGGACCCGGCAAGTCTTGATCCACAAAGCATCCCGGAAGGAATTGTTCAGCAGCAGACAGAGTCCCGCATTGAGCCAGCGGACCCGTTTCCTTTCTTTCCTGGTCGGAAACGAATGGGCGTCGGCCAGTTCCAGCACGGAATCCACAACCCCAGGCAGCATCCGGAAGAGCGGCGCCAGACCTCTCGGACAGACCACGAACAAGCCGCACGGATAGGGAACCAGACGGCGGAGGACTGCCAGTGCAGGCAGTGACATGACTGCATCGCCCAGCCAGTTCGGAGACCGGATCAGGATGCCGTCCCGCCAGTCGGAAAGCTCCAGCGGATACTTTTCGAAACGCGGAACCGGCCCGATGTCCGGAATCATGATTTCCGCCGCCATGACGTTAAATCCGAATTCAGGATTTGAGTTCGGACAGTGCTATTTTGATCACTGCTTTTTTCAGACTGCACTTGCCGAGGCAGGTAGCACCTTTGCCCATATGCGCATCCTGCGGCAGCAGCAGGGTGAAATACCCGGGGAACAGCTGAACATTCAGTTCGGCCGCCTTGTCGTCCGGACTCAGAAATTCACAGTCTTTTTCCGCATTGTACGGCGTCTGGACTGCCAGACCTTCCGCCATTCGGACAAAAATCGTCTCATGTCCCGCGATCAGGACCTGCAGATCGGCATAATTGCGGTGGACTTCATATTTGACCGGCGCACCGTCCTGGGTTTCGTAGCTCATGACCCGGGCCGTGATCTTATCGCCGTCGACCTCATAGCGGCCGTCCGGGGTCGATGCATTCAGAGTCTTCACGAATTCCACCGCTTTCTGAAAAGCGGGTCCCATCGGATAGGAGGCAGCGTTTTCGAGCTTGTCGTAAATCATAGTTTCTTCTCCGGAAAGTTATTTGCCGCAGCATTTCTTGTATTTTTTGCCGGAACCGCAGGGACAGGGGTCATTGCGGCCGATCTTGGCTTCCTGCCGGACATACGGCGCCTGGGGAACCAGCTCGCCGTCGTAGAATACCCACTCGCCGTTTTCGCGGCGGAATTCGGCGATCTCATGATGTTCCATCGGAATATTCCGGTCCCGGTAACGGGCGATGAATTCCACGATCCCGGTTTCGTCGTCCGGTCCGCCTTTTTCCGTCCGGATGATCTCCAGTCCGCTCCATTCGGAATTCTGCGACCAGCGGCGGATCTCCTCGCGGTCGTTGTTGTCGCGCTGGCTCGAATGCAGGGAATTGATGATGAAATCGATCTCGCCTTTGACGTATGCGCTGTAACGGGCGCGCATCAAAGCTTCGGGGGTTTCGGCAGGAGTGCCGTGGATCACTTTTTCGCAGCAGTCGGCGTAATTTTTGCCGCTGCCGCAGGGACAAATCGTTTCAGACATGTTTATACCTCTCATGAGTGTTGAAGTTCGAAAACAAAATACGCTGCCGCTCCGGGTTTGTCAAGCTCCCCTGCCCGGAAAAACGGCTTTTTTCAGCTCAGTCTTCCAGCTTGGCCAGTTCATCCGGGGGCGCATCCTTGCCGTCCCGCCGGTTCGAATTGCCCCGAACCCGGTATTTTTCAGGATATACCACGTTCACATCGTCCTTGGAACAGGAGACGGTCCGCCCGGTATCATCCATCTGCACCACCACGGTCTGGGTCAGCAGATTGCGGTCGATGATATGCCCGCGCCCTTCCTTGCATTCGCAGCAGTCGCCGCGGCGCGGCATGGTCTTTTCCAGTTCCAGATAACCTTCATGTTCATACTTGAGACAGCATTTCAGGCGGCCGCACATGCCTGAAATGGTCGACGGCGTCAGCGACAGGTCCTGTTCCTTCGCCATCTTCACGTTGATCGAATCGAAAGCCGTGAGGAAGGAACAGCAGCAGAACGGCCGCCCGCAGATGGACAGTCCGCCGACGATGGCCGTTTCATCCCGCACCCCGATCTGGCGCAGCTCGATCCGGGTGTTGAACGCCGCGGACAGCTGCTTGACCAGTTCGCGGAAATCCACCCGGCCTTCCGCACTGAACTGGATCGCCAGCAGCTTGCCGTCGAAGGCATAATGCGCATTGATCAGTTTCATCGGCAGATTCAGCCGTTCGATATATTGTCCGGCCGTCCGGAGGGCCGATTTGGAACGCATCTGATTTTCGTTGGCCTTGCTCTGATCCACCATGGTGGCTTTGCGCTGGATCCGCGGGACTTCAGCCCGTTTTTCCGACGGCGGCCCGCTGTGATGCACCTCTTTGGGCTCGGCATCCGGATTATACGGAGTATGCGAGGCCGAGATGATCTGTCCGTAATCCAGAAAAAAATCTTTACGGATAATGCAGAAGTCGCCGGTCTTCAGCGACAGGGTCTCATCACCCCTCGCTTTGTATTTAAAGCCGTTGTCGAGCAATATTTCATAAAGAAATTCCATTGATTCTCTCCATTTGGACTTGACACATTCACTGTTTTACAGTAAAATACACCAGTTAAGACGGATTTCAATTAAAAATGCAGGAATTTCAATAAAAACTGGGATGATAAAGGGCGGAACATGGCAGCCAATGACAAAAATCTGATAACTTGTGTGGAATTCGGCACTCACTCGGTGCGGGCTTTGCACGGCATGTCCGACAAAGCCGGCAATCCGGTCGTGGTCGGAGTGGGACAGGAACCTTCGGACGGCGCAGTCTGCAAAGGCGAAATCATCGATGCGCAGAAAGCCTCCGCGGTACTCGAAAAAGCACTGGCAGATGCGGATAAATCCGCCGGGATCGTCAATGAACGGCGCAATGTTTTCTGCATCGTCAACGGGTCCGGCGTCACTTCCCGTCAGGGAGAAGGACAGGTATTCATCTATGCCGATGACCACCGGATCCGTCAGAACCATATCCTCGAAGCCGTCAACAAAGCACAGAACCTGGCCCTGCCCCCCGATCAGATCCTCCTCGGATCCTTCGATTCCTATTTCCTGCTCGACTCCCACAACCGGGTCTCCGATCCCGACGGCATGACTGCCACCCGCCTGGATGCGTTTCTCCACATCCTTTCCATCAACCGCAAACCGCTGGAGATCGCCAAATCGGTCCTGCGGGAACAGGGATTCGAAGATTCGATCGAATTCGTTTTCTCCCCGGTCGCCGCGGCTTTCGGGACTCTTCAGGACAAAGAAAAAAACGACGGCGTCCTGCTGATCGATATGGGCGCCGGAGTCACCTCCTACATCGTGATCCGGCGCGACGGCATCCTTGCCAGCGGCGCGCTGTCCGTCGGCACCGACAATATTGCCAACGATCTGTCGATCGGTCTGGACCTCGGGATCGACCAGTGCCGGAAAATGCTGATCGACTCCGATCTGGCCGCCAGGATCCGCGCCGGCGAACCTTTCATCGAGGCCGGCGGCCAGAACAGCGGCACCAAACGCAAAATTCCGGCCGGCTCTTATGAACGGATCATCGAACTTCGCCTGCAGGAGATCTTTTCCATTCTCCGCGAGCAGCTCGATCCGCGCACCTGCACGCCCCAGCTGGAATCCGGGATCGTATTCTGCGGCGGCGGCGCCATGCTCGCCGCGGCACGGAAAAACCTCCAGGAAACCATGCGCATGCAGGTCCGGCAAGGGACCCCCATCGGCTTTTCCGGCGCCATGACCGAACTCGACCATCCTCTCCGCTATGCCGATCTGCTCGGTCTCCTCAAATATGCGATCCAGATCGGTTACGACCGGAACCGTTCCGGCATGAGGATCGGCGACGCGCTCGAAGATTTCGGCGAAAATCTCTTCCAGAAAGTTAAAGATCTTACCAAGGTATTCAAAATATGAACACTCCATCCGAAACCATCTCTCCTGCGGAACCCGCGGCTCCCGAGACCACCGCTCCGGCCAAGAAGATCCTCATCGCGGCTTTGGGCGGCTGCGGCGCCAAAACCCTCAACGCTTTTTCCCGGCTTCCCGGCAGCGGACACTTTCAGACTATCCTGCTGGAAACCGACCAGGAATCCGCCCGGTCCTGCACCGCTTCCGCCGTCCTCCGGGTAGAGGCTAACTGGGCAACCAATACCGGCCTCGGCTGCGGCGGCGATCCCAAAAAAGCCGAACGCGCCTTTTCACGCAAACGCAATGAACTCACCCAGGCACTTTCCGGTCATGATTTCATCATCGTCACCGGCGGTCTGGGCGGCGGCACCGCCACCGGCGGGGTACGGGCCGTGGCCAGCGTCATCCGCAATCTGTCCATCCCTGCGGTTTTCATGCTCACGACTCCGTTCTCTTTCGAATCATACACCAAACGCAGCAATGCCGAACAATGTCTTCAGGATCTGTACGGGATCGCCGAAGTTCTCGTTCCCCTGCCCAATGACCTGCTTTTTTCCTCTCTCCCGCCCGATACCGAGGTCGAACCCGCTTTCGAAAAAGCCGCTTATGAACTCGCTTCCTCCATCTTCGGCATCGCCGAACTCTTCCGCAGCAAAAAACTCATCGGACCCGATTATGCCGAATTTTCCGCCACGCTCACCAAAGCCGCCAACACCTGCTCCTTCGGCTGCGGACGGGCTTCCCAGAAGGACGGTCTCGACCGCTGCGCCATCGCGCTGGAACGGATGCTCGAGTCGCCTTTCCTCGGCGGCATGGACCGGCTCTCTTCCTGCAGCGCCCTGATCGTCACCATGACCGGCGGCGATCTCCAGCTCGGAGAAATGAAACGCACCCTCGAAAATCTGGTCTCTTTCCTCCCGGTCGGCATTCCCGTTTCCGCCGGTGCCACGATCAATCCCGATTATCACGACCAGGTCCAGCTCTGTGCCCTCGCCGTCCAGTATGTCCAGACCGTCCGGCCTGCCGAATCGCAGACTCCGACCCAGGATTCGCTCTTCCCCGGCGAAAGCAAGGACTCCTTCGAACAGGGTCTCCTGAATCTCCAGAGTTATTCCAAGGGCATTTTCTCCAATTGCCCGCCGGTCAAATACAAGGACGAGGATCTGGATATCCCCACCTTCCAGCGCCGCGGCGTTTCGATCGACAAGGGCAGCACTTCCCGATGAAAACCGTTGTGCTGTCCGCGGTCCTCGGTCTCTTCCTGGCGGCGTGTTCGCCCGAAGTCCCCTTTGCGGAACTGCCCAAGACCGATCCGGCTCTTGCACAGCAGTATGCCGAAAAATCTGTCGCCTTCGGCGCCCGCTTTTCCGGTTCCCCCGCTATTGCGGCTTATGCCGACTGGATCCGGGAAACCGCGGCAAAGTCTTCCCGGTTCACGGTCTCCGAACATCGGTTCGAGGACGTCAGCCCCGCCGGCAAAATGACCTTCCGCAACCTCATCGCCGAGATCCCCGGCCGTTCCCGCGAATGGGTCCTGATCGGCTGTCATTACGATGCCAAAAAATTCCTGTCCACGCCCGGTTTCCAAGCTGCCAATGACGGCGCGTCCGGCGTCGCCGCGCTCCTCGCCATGATCCGTTCCCTCGACCAATACCCCGGCAAACCGCCTTTCTCGCTCCGTTTCGTTTTTTTCGACGGCGAGGAATGTCTCTATAGTTACGGGGATAACGACGGTCTGCACGGCAGCCGGGCGCTGGCGGAAAAATACGAACGCGGCGGCGAACTCAAAAACTGCCGGGCAATGATCCTGCTGGACATGATCGGCGACCGCGATCTGAACCTGACGCTGCCCGCCAACAGTTCTCCTGCGCTCACCGACGTTCTGACGCGGATTATCCGGCAGCATTTCCCGGCTCTCCGGTTCGAGAAACTGTCTCATGACATGCTGGACGATCATGTACCGTTTTTCCGGCGCGGCGTGCCGTCCCTCGATCTGATCGATTTCAATTACGGACCCGCCAACAGCAACTGGCATACGGCCGGCGACACGCTGGACAACATTTCCGCGCAGAGCATCTGCACTGTTGCCGATCTGACTTTCGCCCTGATCTGGAACCTGCCGCCGAGGTGAACCATGACACACACGGACAGGCACGGACGCACACGGAGGTTACAATACACCATCTGTGTCAGTCTGTGAAAGTCCGTGTCAGTCCGTGTGTTGAACCACAATATGATAAAATTGAAAACTAAATTTTTGGAGAAAAATCATGCCGGAAATTCTTTTGCCGCACGGCGGCTTCGAAGATTTGAAGAGTTTTCAGCTGGCGCGACTGATTTTCGACATCACTGTGCGCTTCGTGGAAATGTATATCGCTGCCAAGTCACGGACGTGCGACCAGATGACGCAGGCGGCAAGGAGCGGAGTACAGAATATCGCGGAAGGCTCCGAGGCAGCGGCAACCAGCCGCAAGACCGAATTGAAACTTACGAATGTTGCCCGTGCATCGCTGGTTGAATTGCAGCTGGATTATCAGGATTTTTTGCGCCAGCATGAATTGCCGGAATGGGATCGGGATCATCCTGCCCTGCTGTGCTTCAAACAACGCCGGATTGCCGATCTGCCGGCTTTCCGTTCCTGGGTGCAGGATATGCGTAAGTCAATGCCCGAAATCCGGCAATCGGCAATCGTTGCCAACGGAGCACTGTCACTGCTGAATCTGACGATCTATCTGCTGAAAAAACAGCTGGAAAAGCAGGCCTCGGCCTTTGAGCAGGAGGGCGGCTTTACGGAGCACCTTTATGCCGTGCGGCAGAAAAACAGACGGAAGACATCATGAATCATAATTCGGCCAATGGTTCAAGATATCTTCCGCACCAGTAGGCGGAATCTTTTATCGTTCCCCGGTTTTGAACCCGATCAACCCCGGGGAACGAATTCCGATAACGATTCCCTTTCGAAAGAATTATTTTCTCTCCAGCGGAATGACTTCCAGATCGTCTACCCAGACCGTTCCCGGCTGATGGTAGAGGAAGATCCGGAATGAAAGCCTTTCGCCTGGCAGCGGTTTCAGTCTGGCGGTCTTCTTTTTGAGTTCATCAATTTCGACCACTCTTTCAAAATAACGCCAATCATAGGATCCGGTGAAAAACTCGGCCGCTCTCAGCCGGTAAGAGGTGGTATCGTAGCCTTTGGCATCGAACGGCTGCAAGCCGATGAACGTCAGGCTGTTCGGGATGGGTTTGATGTTTTCGTACTTGTACCAGCCGCGGATCAGCAGATCATGCTCCAAATCTTTGATTTTGCCCAGATTCGCGTCGGCGATAGCCCAGAGTTTTTCCACATTCCCGAGTCGGAGACTGGCCTTGCCGGAATGTTTCACTTCCGTGTCGATCCGGCATTTCGGACCGGGTTTTCCCCACTGGTTGATCCAAGTATCGCTGTAATTTTCGAAGCCGCCGTTTTTCAGCAGGTTTTTAGAGGCGTCGACGGGTTTGTATTTGCGCAGCGGATTGTCGTCCTTGACCAGCAGCAGGCGGTCAAAGAGGACCATTCCGGGCTTTTGGGAACCTTCGACCCACGGTTTCCCCTGGAATTTCATGGAAACCCAGATATCGCGCTCTTCGCCGAGAATGCCGATGGTGGGAAGATAGGTTCGGAATTCCCACAATTTGTCATAGTAGACATACAGTTGAGCAAGAATCCGAATCCGGCCGAGCTTGTACAAATGGAACTTTTCATCCTGCGGAATATCTTGCTTCAGGAATTCCAGACCGCTGCCGGTTCTCAGCGCTGTGCTGTAAAAACCCAGTTTGAAGGGACGGGTCTGCGGCAATTTCGGATTCCGGATCGCCATACCGCAGACGGCATCGGGGTCTTTGACCGCATTGTCGTTCGTGCGTTGAAGCTGATTCCAATGCATGTCAATGATTTCACAGCCCTTGAACTGCTCCGGAATGGGAACCGGATAGTGGGAATAAAGATCGGCTTCGTCCCGATGCTTTTCCTCCATCTGGGCTCGCAGTTTCCGGTCGTTGACGGTCCACAGCCTGACCTGATCAAGACCGTTTTTCAGGAAACGCTCCGAAACAGCTTTGAGGTCGGCTTTGTAGCCTTGCTTCATCAGCTCGTCAAGGCGGAGGAACATGGTACGGTCCACGATCACCCGTTCGCACCGGACATGAAGGTTGGACCGGGCATCGCTCCGGGTCGCGTTTTCAGCAGCGTCCAGCCAGCCGTTGACCTTTTCGAAAAATTCCTTGTCCAGGAAAGAACGATCTTCCTTCTGGCGTTTTTCCAGATATTCCAGATACTGCTGCATGAAAGGAGCGGCGGCGCCGTAATATTCCCGCATGAAGCGGGCATTGAGTTTTTCGATGTCCTGCGTCGGATCATCCATCATCTTCAGTCCGAGATAATGCTGCTGAACGGAAAAACTACGCGACAGCATGGCTTCATTTTCGCCGAAGTAGGAATAGACGCCGTTTTTGACACAGAAACGGAATTCTGCGGCAATAGCCTTGCGGGTTTTCACGAAGGGATAAAGGTATCCGGTAAAAATCCGCCAATAAGACCAGATGGATTTCCAATGGACGAATTTGCTCCAAGTTTCCAGTTCCCGGCCATTGGGCGTGCCGGGAATCAGAGGATGGTACAACGATGCGTCGCAATAGCGAATCATGACATTCTTTTCCGCTTTGATGGTTTTGGGCGGTTTCTGCGTAAAGGAATAAGCAAACGTCTGAAGGATCACATCCGGATATTTTTCCCTGACGCCGCGCGCCATGTAGTTGACAAAATCCAGGTTGGGAGCGGAGTAGGAGCCTTCCCTTTCCGCCAGTTCCCTGCAGCCCTGACACCAGCATTCGCTGCCGCCGGGACCGTCGGATTGGCTCAAGTCATATATCCTGGGAATCGTGTAGGATGGGTTGTTTTTGGCTTTTTCGCGGTCTTTTTCAATGTATTTCAACAGTTCGGCCAATACGATCCGGCGGACTTCCGGGTTGGTCATGCAAAGCATACGGCACTCGCCGCCGCGGATACTGGGGCCGAAAAGTTTCGGGTCGTTGGCTGCCCGGACGGCTTTGACATAATAGTCGAACGTATGGCAGTCATTGGGGCTGCCGATCCGCATATGAAGGCCGAACGCCGCCGGGAAGTTTTCTTTGTTGCGCATTCGCCAGGTATAATCCGGCGACGGGATGGCAACATAGAATTCCCTGCGCATGATGGCTGGTTTGCCTTTTTCATTGATCTCCGGCAGTTTCCAGCCCGGTTTTTCGGGAATGACCTCGACATCGGGCGCCGGCCAGGCACAGCCGGCGTATTTTTCCAGGAATGTATAGACACCGTAGACGAGTCCCGGTGCACCCCGGCCGGAAATGTACAGTTTTCCATCGCGGAACGCAAACTGCCATTGCTGTTTTTCCAGTTTCGGATCGTTGACCAGAATAATGTCTCCAGCCTGCGGAGCCGCAGGGGATTCCTTCGTCTGGAAAGTCCGTCCGGATACTCTGGTCAGACAGCGGGCCAGATCCTTTGCCGCAAATTGAACGGCCTTATCTCCTTTTTCGTAATGGATGTCGGCCGCACCCAACAGGGAGACGGCGCCCAACAGACACAAAATAATGTTTTGCTTCATCTTTTTTCTCCTATTTTATTTCCCAGGAATCGGATGTTTATGGTTGAAAATTTCAGATCCGCAGCTTTACACCAGCGCAAAGAACGTGGTATCGTTCAATTCGCCGGGACGGAACGGACGGAATCTCATGCCGAAAGTGAAAGGCTCCGCGGGAATTCGGTAGCGTTCATCCAGTGCCGGTCCGCAGGAACACGAACCGATCCCGCTCTGTTTCCAATCCAGATTCAAACAGAGATTTTCCGAACATTCGATCTCATGCGGATGTTTCGCTTTCAAAGCAGCTTCCGGCGTGAAACGGTGAATGCTGAAATTGAAATTCATTCCCATTCCCCGCACCGCAAAGCCGGCCATGTGCAGATCGTAAAACGCCGCCCGCCGAACTTCACTGCGGTTGCCGTCTTCCTGGGGCATGACATACGGAGTGTAGAGCGCGTCTACCCCCGCTTTGAAGAGGCCGACCCTCTGCGCCGTTTTTGAATCCACATACGATTCGCCCGGTCCGAGACCGAACCACTGCACGCGGTCCATCTCCACTGGCAGAAACAGCTGGAATCCAAGGCGAGGGAAGAAAGGCATAGTCCCCTGCGGCGTACCTTTGATTGCCAGCGTAAAACCGCCGTCCGGATGGAAGGTGTAGAGATATTCGCACCGGATGCCCGCCAGGAGCGCCGGCGGAGCCGCGCGGGTGATCACCCGGACCGGCTTCCGGTTGGGGTCGGGTTCCACGGCTTCCCACCCGTGCTGGAGCTGATGGTA
>JAZUCR010000595.1:0-5855 GCA_045639225.1 Victivallales bacterium | reverse complement strand
GCTTGCCGCCGGGCAGCATCACCCGGTACGGCGGCCACGGCAGGACCGTCTCTTTCCCATCGTCGATCCGGACGCCGAGCAGGACACCTCGCCAGTCGCCGAATTCGAGCTGCGCGCCTTTGGACGGAACTTCCAGTTCGCGGCTGTAGGTCACATTGCCTGCATAGTGCCGCAGTCCCTGCGTACACCAGTCGCCGACCGCAAGGGTCTGCGGCAGGGCCGTGACGGTCTCGCCAGCCGACACGCCGAACTCACCGAGCAGGAACAGGGATTCGAGTCCCGGCAGATTCTCATGATATTTCGAGCGCAGGACGAGCAGGTTCTCGCCTTTTTTGAGCAGTTTGGCCGGGACCTTGATGCACTGCATGATGATGTCGCACCACCAGCCGTCGATTTCGGCTTTCAGCTTTTTGCCGTTCAGCTCAAACTGATACAGTTCCGGATGTTCGACCGCCAGACGGCAGTCGGCAGACGGGACATCTTTGATCCGGATGTGATAGGTCAGCTCCAGGTTCACGGTCTTCTTTGCCGGGACCTGTTCCCGCAGCCACGGCTGCACCATCGAACCGCCGCGGGCGGGTTTGCCCAGCAGAGCGCGCAGATCGTCATCCAGTTTCAGGAAGAATTCATTCTTGCCCCGGACTTTGCCGTCGGCCGACCAGTCGGCATGGTCGAGGACCAGCACGTTGGGTTCATTGAGCTCGAAATTCCAGCCGGCGGCGGGCAGTTTGCGCGCCGCTTTCAGTGCGGGCGCCGCAGGTGCGTTCAGGAGCTTGCCCGGATTTTCCGCAGTGATCAGATACAGATGCGAGCCGAGTTCTTCGAAGGCGGTATCGAAGACATAACGGTCCTTCCTGTAAGCGGCTTTCACCTCGCTGACGGCTCCATTCAGCGGATCGAGTTCATAGACCTTGCCGCGCTGCGGCACGATCACTTCGGCCTGGGCTTTGAGGAATTTCAGCTTGCGGTCGCGCACCAGACAATCATTCTGCATGGTCGCGGTCTTGAATTCGGCACCGTAGTTGCAGAGGAAGAGCGAATAGGCCTTGCCGGAATCGGCCAGACGGGCCAGCACCGGACCGATCTGACGGCCCAAAGGTCCCTTCACAGAAACGCGGCGGGTGACTTTTTCCAGCAGCTTGACGGAGCCGGGCAGGCTCGTTTTGCGGAATTTGGCAAAAGCTTTCGCCGGTTCTTTGGAGGGATTGCCATCCAGAAACGCCGGAGGATTGTCGATATAGACCACCGTGCCGCCCTGCTCCGCGAATTGCTTCAGCAGCGCCAGCGTAGTCGAACGGATGGTAGCAGGCCGCGGCACCAGGACCGCGCGGTAAGCGGCCTTGTTGACGAACAGCCGGCCGTCTTTCACCTTGGCGTAGCGGGACATGATCTCTTCATCGCCGAAATCGAAATCGAGTTTCTGCGCCAGCAGGGTATCGGTAACGTCGACGAAAAGTTTTTCTTCTTTTTTCAGGGCGGCGCCAATGTCGTTGAGATCGGCCTTGAGCCACGCGGTTTCGATCGGATGGATCACCAGCAGATCGCACATTTCCTCACCGGCGGACATGACCTCGCCAAGACGGCCGAAATAATCTTCGACAACATGATATTTGTCATGCCAGGAAGACTGATAGGAGATGCTGGCGGGATAATCGCGTTTGGCTTCCGCGCCGGCCGAATACCAGGCCAGATGCTGACAGCGGAAATTGATGCCGAGCGCATACTGCCAGTCGCCGAGCGCCTTGTGTCCGGCGAACGGGAAATCCCAGCCGGTGCAGCCGTAGGTCTCCGAAAGACGCCGTTTCCGTCCGAACTGATGCGCCATGGAGGTGCACTGCTTTGCCGTGTTGAAGATCCGCCAGTGTTCGGTCAGCAGGTCGATCCCCGGCATCTGCATGTATTCGTAGAAACGCATCGCGGCGCCGACATACAAAGCCTGAGCCAGACGGTCTTCCAGCAGCACGTGGCCGGTCATCTGGATATTGTGTTTGCCGCACCATTTCCCGATCGTGCCGGAAAACGCGGTGCAGAAAAGTTCGGTCAGCAGATTGTAATATTTGACCCGCACAGAGGAATATTTGCGCACGGAAGTGAAGAAGAGTTCCGGCAGATAGTCCAGCACATCCAGATTGTATTTTTTCCGGAAGATCTCCGGCAGTCTGCCCGTCCACGGCAGGGATATGCCGTGCTTGCCCCAGGTCCAGAAATTCGGTTCATCGGTAAAGATCGAAGGAACGGTTTTGCCGAATTCCTTCCCGACTTCACGGAAATAGGCATCGTGGGTCACTTCAACAAATTTTTCCACTGCTTCGGAATTCAGCGTATCCAGATAGGTCGCGCCGTTGAACCAGGAATCCTCATCCGCGAGAAATTCCGCGAACCGGATCAGCTTGCGGCCGCGTCCGAACTTGAAGTCGGCAGGAGATTTCAGGCGGATCGGATCTTTGACCACCAGATTCTTGTCTTTTACCGAACCGGAAACTTTGGCGGAAAACCACGCCAGCGGAGTGCCTTTTTCCTCCTTGATCGCATCGGCGGCACGCGAATAGATGCCCAGCGAGCAGTAGCGGTATTTATAACGGTCATCGCGCGTAACCAGCGAACCGGCCGCGCCGGACGGCCAGCGGTCTTCATCGTAAAGATGCGCCTGCATGCCGAGTTTTTTAGCCTCGTTCACGCACGCCTTGATGCATTCGAACCACTCTTTTCCCAGATACACCGTATTCAATCCCACCCGGGAGTGCATGAAAAAGCCGCCCAGACCCATTTCCTTGAAAATATGGATCTGACGGATCAGTTCCTCCTTATCCAGTTTCGCATTCCAGGCCCAGAACGGCGCCCCGCGGAATTCCGCACCCGGAGCACGGAATTTTTTCATCAGCTCTTTCATTTTTGCTTTTTCCTTTTCTTTGTTTCAGGATTATCCGCAATTTCATTTTTCTGTTAATTTACATTGATTTTCAAAAAAAACCTTAACTATTTTGAAAAAAAATCTGTATTATCTGCTAAACTTTATTTGCAGTCCGCGCATCAGCGGTGTAAATTGACCTGAAAACAGGAGTTTTTCAGCGTGAAGCCTGCAGTCAATTATTTCGAACAGATGCGCATCTGGCCGGATTTGGATCTTCTGGTCATGTCCAGCCGCCATTCTCCCGCCTCGAATCCGGATTTTCACTGTCACGATTTTTATGAACTCGTTCTGGTCCGTTCCGGTTCGGCACGTCATTATATGAACGAAGAAGCGCTGCCGATCCAGTCCGGTGATCTGATCCTCGTGCCGCCGTTCTGCGTCCATGGTTATCTGGAGCCGGACGATCTGCGGATTTACAATATTCTGTTCTGCCGGGATGTTTTTGAGGCGATTTCCGCGGATCTCGCGCCGCTGCCGGCATTTCAGATGCTGTTCCAGGTGCAGCCGAATTTGGATTCCGCGCTGCGCCATGAAACCGGACTGCTGTCCCTCTCCGGCGATGCTTTCGAACGCGCGCTGGAATATGCGGGAAATATCCGCAATGAGCTCTCACACCGCAATCCGGGGGCAAAAAACATGGTTCATGGATTGTTCCTCTGCCTGATCGCACATTGTCTCCGTCATGCCCGTCTGGACAGCGGATCCGCCGCCGGCTATGCCCGGCAGATCAGCAGTGTGCTGGCCATGCTCGATCAGCATCCGGAAAGGAACTGGCCGATTTCCGGCATGGCGAAACATGCCGGCATGTCGCCCGCCAATTTCCGGCTGCATTTCCGTCGGCTGACCGGACATTCCCCCGGTGCATTTCTGCTCGATCTGAGGCTGAAAAAAGCGGCGGCGATGCTTCGGACCGGACGCTCATCGGTCGGGGAGATCGCGTTCCGGACCGGTTTCCACGATGCCAATTATTTCTCCCGGCAGTTCCACCGAGTCTACGGCAAATCACCACGGGATTACAGTAAAGGGAAATAAGTATCAAGCCTATTATCCGCGCGGCAAACGCAGCCTCATTTTTCCTTGCGCTTGAAAGCGGGACAGTCATCCATCGGATTGACCGTCTTATTGAATTTGGAACATTTGAACACAAAGGGATGCGGGATCAGGAAAGCGCAGTCTTTGCAGAAATTCGCTTCGGAGCCTTCGGCTTTCCAGGCCGGTTTCTCCGTGAAATCCTCGCCGCCGAAAAGATTTTTAAGCCGGTCCGCAGCCTCGCTTTTGAGCGGATCGGCGACTTTTTCCGTCGGCTCTTTCAATTCGCATACCAGTGCCCCGCAGGAGGCGCATTTGAGTATGTCGCCCTTTTTGGTCCAGCCGTCCATGACGGTTTCTTTTTTCAGAAAGGAATTTCTGCCGCAATGCGGACAGTTGTATTCGTCACCGGGTTTCATGATCATTTGTCCTTTTCGTTTTCGCGCCAGGCGATGAAACGGGAAACGTCCTGAACGGTCCCTCCCCTGCGCTGCGCGTAATCCTGAAGCTGGTCGTCGCCGATCCGGCCAATGGCGAAATACTGAGCCCGCGGATGAACGATCACAAAACCGCAGACCGCCGACGCGGGAATCATCATATAGCTTTCCGTCAGCCGGAATCCGTATTTCCGTTCGACCTGAAGCAGACGGAAAATATCAGCTTTCAGTGCATGGTCGGGGACGGCGGGATACCCCGGGGCGGGCCGGATGATCGAAATGCGGCCGGTTCCCTGCCAGTCCTGCCGGACATATTCCTGAAGGAGACCGGCGGCGGCTTCGGCCAGACGGTCGGCAAGAGTTTTGACCAGTAAAGTGCTGTAATCATCGGCGCTGTGCGCCTGCATGAACTCGTCTTTCACGCGGCAGCCGACCGCGAAACAGCCGCACCACGAAGGCGAAGAGCTTGCCGGAGGGAAATAATCAGACAATGACAGATTGGACTGTCCGGGATATTTGCGGAACTGCTGGCGGAGCATCGGGAACACCGTCTTTTCATCCGGCAGCACGATCGAGTCGTTTTCCGCATAGGCGGGGAAGAATCCGAGTGAAGCGGAAACCGTGACGGCACCGGAAAGCCGCATGGATTGAAGCAACGCTTCGGCGTCTTTCCTCAGGTCGGTACCGGAACCGGGAGCATCCTGCCAGATCTGTCGAAAAGTGTGCCAGTCGATCCGGCAGAAGACTTCATTCAGGTCCAATCCGGAGAAATCGGTCACGGTCCGGAATTTATCCGGTGCACCGAAATTACGATTCCAATCGAATTTCAGGGCATTGGCGCGAGCCTCATCCAGAGGCAGGGTTTCCACATGCGAAGCTTTTAAATCGGCTTCGACCCGGAGTTTTTCATATTCCGATTCGATCTCCGCACGGTATGCCTCACGGGTTTTGGGATTCAGGATGGAATTGACCGCGAGCACGCCCTGCGAGGCGTCATGCACCTGAATCACGGTGCCGGAGGGATACGCCGGGGCGACTTTCAGCGCGGTATGCGCCTGCGAGGTGGTCGCGCCGCCGAGCATCAGGGGAATCTTCATGCCGCGGCGTTCCATTTCCCCGGCAATGGACACCATTTCCTCCAGCGACGGGGTAATGAGTCCGCTCAGTCCGATCAGATCGACATGTTCGCGCTCGGCAGTATCAAGGATGGTCTCTTTAGGAACCATCACGCCAAGATCGATGATTTTGTAATTGTTGCACTGGAGAACGACTCCGGCGATGTTTTTGCCGATGTCATGCACATCGCCTTTGACGGTGGCGAGCAGGATGGTGCCGTTGGACGAACCGGCGCCGGATTCCTTGCCGGCAGCCTCGATCAGCGGCATGAGTTTGGCAACCGCGCCTTTCATCACGCGGGCGCTCTTGACCACCTGCGGCAGGAACATCTTGCCCGCGCCGAAAAGTTCGCCGACGCGTTT
>JAZUCR010000594.1:0-5806 GCA_045639225.1 Victivallales bacterium | reverse complement strand
TCGCGTCGGAAATTGCCGCCCGCGACGAACAGGACCGGAACCGCAAGACCGCTCCCCTGCGTCAGGCCCAAGATGCCATTTTCCTGGATAACAGCGCCATGGATCTGGAACAGACTCTGCAGTTCATCATCGATGCGGTTCGGGCGAAGGATATCCAGATCAGCCGCAGTACCGTGCTGCGCTACCGCGTGCCGTATGCCGATACCGATCAGATGGGCGTGGTTTATTACGCCAATTATCTCAAATACTTCGAAATGCTCCGTTCGGAAATGTTGATCGCCGCCGGGGAAAGCTATCAGCAGATGGAAAAGCACGGCTATGCGCTGCCGGTAATCGAAGCGGTCTGCCATTACAAGGCGCCGGCGCATTTCGAAGATATGCTGGAAATCACCGGACGGGTGGCCGAATGCCGCGGCGTCCGCGTGAAGATCGAATGTCAGATCCATTGCCGCGGCAAACTGCTGGCGGAAGGTCATACGATCCACGCCTGCATCAGCCGCGAGGGCAAACCGGTTCGGGTCCCTGCGACGATAACCGATTTATGGGAGGAGAAGAAATAAGATGGAATTCGAAGAACTGCTGAAACGCCGGACCATCCGCAAATTCGACCAGAAACCGCTGGACAAAGCGGATATTATCGCCATGATCGAAGCGGCGCGCCTCGCATCCTGTGCCGCCAACCGCCAGCGGCTGCGCTATATCGCCGTCGTCTCACCGGATAAGGTCGCCGCGATCCTGCCTCATACGTTTTACGGGGCGGCGGTCAAGCCCCGCCGCGATCCGGTCCCGGGCGTGACTTCCGCCACGGCATTCATCGCTGTCACTGCTACGGAAAAACCGTCTTCGCATTTGTATGCCGATGCCGGAGCGGCGATCCAGTGCATCGAATTCGCCGCCTGGGAACGCGGCATCGGCTGCTGCTGGCTCGGTTCGTTCACACCTGCCCAGATCGCCCCGATCATCGATTTCCCCGATCCCGAACGGATCGTTTACATGGTCGCTCTGGGCTATCCGGCGGAAGATCCCGTGTTGGAGAACATCCCGGCGGACGGTAATGTGAAATATTATCTGGATGAGCAAGACCGGCTTCACATGCCGAAATATACGGCGGACGCGCTGCTGAAGTGGATTTGATTCCCGAAAATCCGTTTTTCTGAAAAAAATCCGGCTTTTTTGTCGTAAATCGCTTGCTATTTTCGATTTTGGTGTTACATTAAAAGGTATTGTTTTGAAATTTAAAACTTATTTTATCTGAAGGAAGATGAGTTTTTATGGGAAATCTGAGAAAAAAACGCCGCACGAAGATCGCACAGCACAAACGCAAAAAAATGCGTAAGGCTATGCGCCACAAGACCAAATAAGGTCGTCTCTTTTCGTGCAGAAGAGCAGGAGATCCCGCTTTCTTTTTTTTCTGAAAAAGGAAGGGGGATTCTTTTTTACCCCGAAACATATCTTTCCATCGGAAAGGATGGAACCGGAATGCATACTGATCCAAAACGTAATTCCCCCGCCGGTCTCCGGAAGACCGATCTTTTCCCGGAGGAACTGCATTGTATCGGTCTCGCCGCTCCGGCAGGACGGGTTGCCCCGGAACGTTATCAGGCCGCCTGCCGTTTCCTAACCGGACTCGGGATCGAAGTGATTCCCGGACGATCCGTGCTGAAAGGGGATGTCCTGCCGTATGTTTCCGCACCTGCTGAGGACCGTGCGGACGACCTGAATGAACTGATCCGCGATCCGGAAGTCCAGGCGGTCTATTGTCTGCGCGGCGGCTACGGCTCAGTGCATCTGCTGGATCGTCTGGACTGGCAGACGCTGAAACGGCGCCACCTGCCGGTGATCGGTTACAGCGACATCACCGCGCTGCATGCGGCGATGACCGCGAAACGCGCCGGGATTGCGGTCTCCGCGTGTATGGCGCTGGCATTGGAAGATGATTCCGAGTCGGCTGCGTTCCGGCGGGATTTCCGGCGGGTCTGGGGTCTCGCTCTGCGGCAGCCGGGCAAGTTCCGCAAGATCGCCGCGCTCGCTCCGGTCGCCGGGACCGATGAGGTGCAGGGAAAACTTTTCTGCGGCAATCTGACCACGCTGGCATCGCTCTGCGGCACCGGTTTCCTGCCTCGTCTTTCACGCGGACAGGTGATTTTTCTGGAAGATATCGCCGAACCGGTGCGCAAGCTGGACCGGACCCTGATGCAGCTGAAATTGAGCGGTTTTTTCGCCGGCTGTTCGGGGATCGTTTTCGGCAATTTCAAACAATGCGGTGAGCCTGCCGAACGGCTGGAACTTTTCCGCCGTTTCGCCGCTGAAATCGGAAAACCGGTCTTTACCGGTCTGCATTACGGACACTGTTCGCGGTCGCTCTCGCTGGTCTGCGGGGAGCCGGTTTTGATCCGTAAGAACGCGCTGTTTCTGCAGGACCCGTTCACCGCATGAAGGTCTTGAACGGTTTTTCCCGGAGCAGGGTGTTGAAATAAGCGGCAAAGACCCGTCCGCGCCGATGCAACATCTCCCTGGACATGTCCGGGTCGTAAGCGAGCCATTTGGCGGCGAATTCGGCAAATCCCCGGAACGTCAGCACCAGCGGATAGTTTTCCGCGCCGTCTTTGCGGAGTCCGGCATATTCGGCATCCAGCTGTTCCGCCAGCGGCATCAGGATCGGCGCCAGCGAAAGTTCGGTCAGCGGCGGAGTCAGCGTGCATTGACCAAAAACCTGCGGCAGATCGATTTCGGCGCGGATGGATGCGAAAATTTTGTCCGAACGCCGGATCTGCAGAACATTCTGTTCCTGTGCGGGTGCGGGCGGCGGTTCGGTTTTGGCTGCCGGCGGGACCCCGAGCCGACGGGTCGAAGCGGCAGTCTCGCGGAAATGCCGGGCCAGTTCCAAAACCAGGCGGGGAGAACACTGCTCCGCGCCGATTGCGGCCAGGGCTTTGCGGATTTTGGCGGCGAGTTCGCTGCCGGCGGGACCGGTCAGCTGCAGTTTTTCCGCCAGATATTGTTCCACGCCGTCCGGTGTCAGTTTCCCGAAATCGCCGCTGGTCACCGCCGTTTTGCGGAAATGCCCCGCGGCATCCGGATATCCGGAATCCTCCAGGATCCGGACCACGCAGTCGTCGATTTCCCCGGCATGGATGACAGCGCCGGAGGAATCGGCGTTTCCCGTATCGCGGCAGCTGAGCGCATATTCCACGGCCAGCACGATCTCGCTGGCGATTACCGGATCGGTCCGGCCCGCCGCGGCAAAACTTTTTTCCAGCCGCAGCCGCAGTTCTTCCGGATCAAAAAACGCGGAAGTCCCGTCCGCATAGAGGATATTGACTGTTCCGCCGCCTGCTTCGATCATTTTGAAACACCTGTCGCTTCCTTCCGGGAAATCAGAGGGTTACAGATAGATCTCCCGCAGCCGGGTCTTGGAGTTGGCATCCGGCAGGATCGGTGCTTTCAGTCCGATCGGATTGGTGGGGAACATGGCCGAAGGATCGATGCCGCAGCGTTCATAAATGCTGCCGAGCAGATCGACCGGGCTGACCGGTCGGGAGATGACGTTGGATGCGGTCTCATCGGATGCCCCGACCACTTTGCCTCCGGCGAATCCGCCGCCGGCCACCATGGCGCTGAAACATCTGCTGTAATGGTTGCGGCCGCCCTGCCACGGCGGATCCCAGTCGACTTTCGGGGTCCGGCCGAATTCACCGGACCACCAGATCAGGGTCTGATCCAGCAGTCCGCGTTCGCTCAGGTCGCCGATCAGTGCCGCCACCGCACGGTCCATTTCCGGCGCGATGCGGTCCAGTGTTTCGAAATGGCGCTTGTGGGTATCCCAGCCCGAGGCGTTGATCGTGATATACGGCACCCCGGCTTCCACCAGACGCCGCGCACACAGACAGGATTGTCCGAATTTGTTTTTGCCGTAACGGAGCCGCATTTCCTCGGGTTCCCTGGTCAGGTCGAAGATCTCCGCCGCTTTGCCGAACAGGATCGCTTTGGCCTCTTCGCCGGCTTTCTCATATTCGACCAGTTCGGGATGTCCTTCCATTTCGGAACCGAGGGTGTCCATCTTTTTCAGCAGACCGAACCGCCGTTCCATATCCTTCTTGCTGACTCCGCCGGCGGGCGTATAGCCGTCCACCAGGAATTTCGCCGCCGCCGGATTGCCGCCCGTCGCGAACGGTGCATAGCGGTCTCCGAGGAACCCGCATTCCGCGAAACGTCCTTTGGTGGTGGTCAGCGCCACATACGGGGGCAGGTGGTGTTTCACGTTGCCGCCGTTCATCATGGCGAGCAGGGCGCCGATGGCCGGATAGGTGATGCCGCCGCCGGGTTTCCGTCCGGTCTGCATCAGATAGGTAGCCGTTTCATGTCCGGCAAAGGGATGCGTCATGCTCCGGATGATGGAGAATTTGTCGGCTACTTTCGCCAGTTCCTTCATGTATTCGCTCAGGAAAATGCCGTCGACGTTGGTCGGGATCTGGCCGCGTCCGCCGTTGTAATTCCGGTCGGCTTTCGGTTTCGGGTCGAAGCTTTCCAGCTGAGAGGGACCGCCCCAGATCCACAGTTCGATTACGGTTTTGGCGGTTTTTCCCGTTTTCAGTCCGGGAACTTCCATGCCGGCGAAAGCGGGGCAGATGCGCGAAACGGCGCTAAGTGCGCCCAGTGTGAGACAGTGTTTCAAAAATTCTCTGCGATCCATAACGACTCCTTTCCCGGTTCCGTAAATCTTTTGTCTTTAGACAATATAATCGGCAAAAGGTTCTTTTACAAATCGTTTCCCGAAAAAAAAACACTTTTCGCAGGAGAACCGGAGATCTGGCGTCCTGCCCTGCTGACGCGTCCGCGGTATCAGCCGGCGGATGTTTCAGTCTGCGGCCGGATAGTTTTCATACCTGGCCAGGAGTTTCAATGCTTCGGCGGAACCGAACATGCAGTTGATCCAGTCATCGGCACTCTGGCGTTCCGGATTCATCCAGGTCGGGATTCGTCCGTTGCATACCTGGATCCGGGTAAAGGAATCGCCCAGCGCCCGGGCTTTGGCCAGGTCAAGGGGATTCTTTTCCAAATCGTACATGAACAGGAAATACCGGATCATTTTGGCCGATGAGGCATCCACCGGAACATAGCAGCGGTATTGTTCCAGGACGCAGGGGACATGCCAGCGGAGCCAACCCCAATCCCGGCTGCGGAAAGATTCTTCGGTCGGTTCTTTGAACCGTTCCGGACTGCCGGCCCAGCCGGGCTGTTCCCACACGATGAACTGATCCTCGGAAAACCGCTGGACCTCCCGGGCGCCGCGGCGCACTTCCGGATCTTCGGGCCGGATCCGGCCCAGATACAGATAGATGTCCGTGGCAATGTGCTTGCTCAGATTCTGATAGGAAAACTTCTGTGCGCCCACGTCCTCGAACTGTCCTTCCCAGTTGAAGGAATCGATCAGGTCGCGGATGAACGGAAATCCCTTGGCCGCCGCCGTCCGGAACTTCGCGTCTCCGGTCGCTTCGGCAAGCGCTTCCAGAAAGCTCATGATCCCCGTGGGACAGCAGCAGTTGTTTGCTTTGCGTTGTCCGTCGGCCAGGTTGGGGGTCAAATGCCAGGTCCCGTTCGGAAGCTGGAGCTTCAGATACTGTTCTCCGATCTTTCCGGCATAATCCAGATACTGCCGTTCGCCGGTCGCCGCATAAAGCTTCAGCATGGCATTCCCGACCCCGGCGGGATAGAGCATCATAATGGATTCTTTCCCGGCGGCGGACTTGATCACGTTGCCGCTGTAGGTGAGCGGCAGATATTCGAGGGGGTCCCCGACCGGAAC
>JAZUCR010000593.1:0-2995 GCA_045639225.1 Victivallales bacterium | reverse complement strand
TATCCGAACTCGGAATTCATCGTCGACCGCATGATTCTGGCCATGCACTGGTCCATGTATCGTTCGGAAAATGCGCACAAGCTGGCCGCGGCGATCCGCAAAATCGCCGAAAACAAAGCGGAACTTTTCTGAGGAGAGAAGTCAATGAAAGCGGGTTTTGGAAAATGTGAAATCACGCCGCGGGTGGGCGTGGAACTGTATGGCTTCGGGCCGTTTCTGAACCGGAAATCCATCGGGGTCAGGGATATTCTCGAAGCCCGGAGTGCGGCCTTGGAATGCGGCGGACATACCGTCGTCATCATTTCACTGGATCTCTGCGCACTGCACGTGCCCGAGGTCATCGGCAAAATCCGCGAACTGATCCGCAGTCGTCACCCCGAACTGAACGACTGCGACATCATGATCAATACCAGTCACACGCATTCCGGACCTGCGGCGCATACCCGCAATACCGGCTGGGGGGCAACCGATCCGGCCTGGCTGGCGATCCTGCCCGCACGGATCGCCGCTTCCGTCGATCAGGCGATCGCCGATCTGCAGCCGGTCAAGGTTTCCCAGGCCATGGTGCCCTGCCGGCACATGGGGTTGAACCGGGTCTATGACAAGGATGCGCCGCCGCTGGATGAGGTGCTGAAAGAAGACTGGGAACCGGCCAAACCGGAACTGACCGATACGGAATGCCGGGTCATCCGGTTCGATTCCCCCGACGGGCGCCTGCTCGGCTTCATGGCGAACTTCGGCTGTCATCCAGTCGTCTGTTCCGCCTCCAACCGCTACATCCACGGTGACTGGCCCGGCGTTGCCATGCACAACCTGATGCGGGAATTTCCCGGTTCCGTCGGGATGTTCCTGCAGGGGGCCGAGGGCGATGTCAATTCCGGCTGTGTCCACAAAGGAGAACAGGAATCCCTGCTGGCGCTGGATGTTTTTGCCGCGCGGTTCGCCAATGCCGTCCGCAGCGGACTCAAGCTGGCGAAGGAGATCGAAATCCCCTTCATCCATTCCATTTCCAAAGTCTTTCGCTTCCAGGGAAAAGCTGTTTTCACTTTTGAAAAACTGGAAGCGATCCGGCAGGAACAGGAAGCTATTCTGCTTTCGGACACGGCCGACGACAACCGATTCGACTGCCGCATGGCAGCCGTTTATCTGCTGGGAATCGAAAAAATGAAAACCGTGCTGGAACGGGGTGAAACCGGCCTGGATGCCGAACTACAGCTCATCCGCATGGGGGAACTGCAGTTCATGGGCGCGCCGTTCGAGATCATGCAGGCGATCAAAAATGACATTGTCGCCGCATCCAAAGTGAAGTATCCGATGGTCATGAGCCTCACCAACGGCAGTCACGGTTACGCACCGGACAACACATCCCTGCAGGGAGCCAACCGGATCGTCGGCAGCGGCCGCGAAGGCAATTACGAATCGATCAAAGTTCCGCTGATCGGCGGGCAATTGCCCTTCGCGGACATCCACAACGAACTGGTCCGGTATATGGCCGAACTGGAACGCGAACTGGACAAACTATCCTGAAATGCGGAAAGAGGTTGAAAAGTTCCGGAAAGATGCTATAGTATACAGTTTATAGAATGTTTTGAACGCAGGCTCAAAAAAAAGATCACAGGAAAGGACATCGAATATGGACAAGTTTTCATCTTTCATCTCCCTGTCCTCCGCAGCTCGAAAAGCGGAGAAGAATCATTATTCATCAGTGGTGCGCAAGCCCAGTTTTACGCTCATCGAGCTCCTCGTGGTGATAGCGATCATAGCGATTCTGGCGGGAATGCTGCTGCCGGCATTGAACAAAGCCAAAAACCGGGCCCAGGCGGGTGCCTGTTTCGGGAATCTGAAGGGGATCGTGCAAGCATCCAGTTTGTATTCTGACACTTGGAACGGCTGGATCGTCAAATCCGATCCCAGAGGCACTGGTGTCAGAAGCGGCTGGAGGCAGCAGATCGCTCCGTTTGCGGGATTTACCGGTTCGACGTATAAAGAAAATGGCGAATTCAATGCGGTTATGTTGGAAAAAGTTTCCCGGGTCAAAGGTCTCTTTTACTGTCCGTCCGTCAAAACGCCGCAAAGCCTTTGGAAAGAGGGTGCGTATGCCTATGAATACAACGCGAAATACAATATGTACAGTTATGGAATGACGAGCACCAAGGCTTCCGAGTCGACTTACCCGGAAGTCAAGGACCGCATCCCGGGGAAATCCTGGACGAATATCACACAGTTGAGGGGAAAAGGCGCCAGCGACCAGCTGCTGTTCGGCGATATCAATGATGACGGATATTTCGATGGTTCGACGACTTCCGTAAAAATGGGGGATATGCTTGATATCATCCCGAATACCAAAACGAATTATACCCATACCAGCAAACGCCACAGCGGCGGCGGCAACCATGCCTGGCTGGACGGACATGTCGATTTCCGCAAAGCCCCGCAGATGATCGGAGTCACTGACAATGATGATTGGAAGACCGGCGCAGGGAAATATCACTACATCTATTATTGGGCTCTGTTCCCCAAAACCCCTGGAACCTGATAAATTTTGGTCTCGAAACGGATTTGCCGTTGAAAGAAACGGAAAGAGCATGAACATCCTCACCATCGGCAACAGTTTCACCTGGTGTCTGGAAACCTATTTTCCCGCGGTAGTCCATGCCGGCGGCGAAAAGCTGAACCTGAAATTCATGAATTTCGGCGGCTGTGAACTGCATCGGCACTGGGCTTACATCAATGCGGAGATCCAGAACCCCGGCATCGGGTTTTATCAGGGCGTCGATTTTCCCATTGCCGCGCGCATGGACAAAGTTCTTTCGGAAGGCAGCTGGGATGTGGTCACGATCCAGCAGGCCAGTCATGCCTCCTGGCGCGCGGAAACCTTCGAACCTTATGCCGGTCATATCGTGGAATATGTCCGGAAGTTTGCGCCCAAGGCGGAAATCGTAGTGCAGCAGACCTGGTCCTACCGAGCCGACCATGCGCAGTTCCGTCCCGGTTC
>JAZUCR010000592.1:0-6718 GCA_045639225.1 Victivallales bacterium | reverse complement strand
AGATAATCTCCACCTTTTTTATGACCGATGGAGGAAAGTCTTGGACGGCTGTCCTGCGTATGATTATGAATTCGTGATTGCCGATAACTGTTCGACGGACGGTTCACGCGAGATCCTGCGGCGTCTGGCGGCCGGCGATCCCCGGTTCAAAGTGATCCTGAACGCCGGGAATTTCGGTCATATCCGATCTCCTTATAATGCCATTCTGAGTGCTTCGGGAGACCTGGTGGTGCCGACCTGCAGCGATTTGCAGGATCCTCCCGAAGTGTTTCCCGAACTGTTGAAGAAATATGAAGAAGGCTATAAAATCGTCTGTGCGGTCCGGAAGAAAACCCGTGCGAATGCCTTCGTGGAACTGTTTCGGCGGCTGTATTACTGGATGCTGGCGAAAGTTTCGCCCGGGGAAAAAATCCTTTCCGGTTTTACCGGATTCGGGATCTATGACCGGGTCTGCATCGACGCCCTGAAAAAATTCAACGAACCCTATCCGTATTTTCGCGGTTTGATTTCGGAGATCGGATTCCGTTCGGCGACCGTTCCGTATGTCCAGGAAAAACGTCTTCACGGTCAGACCAAGAACAATCTGTTCACTCTGTATGATATGGCGATGACCGGCGTGGTACATCATACCAAGCTGCCGTTGCGGCTGGCGGTTTTCGGCGGTCTTCTGCTCGGCAGTCTCAGTCTGCTGATCGCGCTGGTGTATTTTATTTTGAAACTGGTTTGGTGGGATACCTTCAACCTGGGTCTGGCTCCGCTGGTGATCGGTTTGTTTTTCTTTTCATCCGTTCAACTTTTTTTCATCGGGATCATCGGGGAATATCTCGGTGCGGTATGGACGCAAGTCCGGAACCGTCCGCTGGTAATCGAGGAGGAACGGATCAATTTTCAGAAGCGGGGCGGAGAATGAAATTGTCGCGGGGACGGATCGGTTACACCGGGCTGATTTTCGTTTGTTTATTCGGCTTGGCGGTTGCTTTGCGGCTGTATCTGTTCAAAATCACCGCGGTGAATATGCTCTGGTATCAGGTGGTCTTGAATCCGACGTGTTTTCCTGTTCTGTGGTGCGCTGCTGCCGGTTTGCCGGCATTGCTGTTTCTGAGTCCGGTATACAGTGAATCCGCGCTGAAAAAGACGGCTCTTTCGATGCTGCCGTTTTTGTCTGGTTTTTTCCTGCCGGAGAATTATTTTTTCTATCCGTGTTTTCTGGTGATGCTGGGCTGGGGCGTGCTGCGGATGCTGCGGATTTCCGGTGCGGGGATGCTTCGGAAATACCGGGTGTTGAATTCTGATGTCGCCCCGCCGGTTTTTCCCTGTGTTCTGCTGGCCGCTTATGTCCTGTTGGTCTGGTGGGGATATCATATGCAGTGCCAGGCTGCGAAAACCATGTATATCTGTTATTCCGACTGGGGGACTTATGTGGAAAGTTATCTCCGTCTGGTTCGGGAAAATGTCTCCTGGAAGAATTGGCTGTCCACCGGCGCGCATTGGAATCCGCTGGTGAATGTGTTCATGGCTTTGTTCGTAAAACTTTTCCCGTTTCAGGAGGCGCTGTTCCTTTTCAATTCCATGCTGATCTATTCCGCGGTCCCGCTGATGTGGATATTCTGTTCGAAGACCGGCATGAAGCCGTTTCATGCGTTCTGTTTTGCCATGGCGGCGGCCTTTTGTCCGGTTTACGGCAATTTGAGCCTGTGTCTGTTTTATGGGTTCCATCCGATTTATTTTACGATCCCGCTGCTGTTTCTTTTTTTCCTGTTCCGCGAAAAAAAGAATTATGCCGGCATGACGGTCTGTCTGATTGCCACCTTGATGGTCAAGGAAACCATGATGGTATTCTGGTTCGGTTACGGGGTCTGGCTGCTGTTCCGGAAAAAATGGATATCCGGGCTGGTCCTGACCTGCGGCGGGCTGGTCGGTTTCTGGCTGTTGAGCAGTAAAGTCCTGCCGAATCTGGTGAATTCGGGCGAATATCCTCTGACCTTTCTGTATTCTTCGCTTGGTAATTCGCCGCTGGAAGTGGCGCAGTCGCCGTTTACGAAGCCGTCGGTGTTCTGGAAAATCTGTTTTCAATGGCAGAATTTTGCCTTTGGGATCACCTTGCTGGTTCCGTGTTTCTTCTGTATCTGGCTGAATCCGGTAATGCTGATTGCACTGATGCCGCTGTTCGGGGGTATCTGTCTGCGCGGTTCACCGGAGATCAAAAGTATTGTGCTTCAGTACGGTACTGAGATTGCAACCACGCTGCTGGTCCTGGCTGCGGTCAATTTCAATCACCTGCGGGAGCAGGGGGCCAATGGCATGTGCCGTTTCCTGTTTATTGGATTAAACCGGCGGAAAAGTCCCCGTCCCATCCTGCTGAATGCTTTTGCCGTCACTTTGTTTATGACTTCCGGCATTGCCCATTATTGTTTCGCTCAATCGAGTTGGGGAAAATACAGCTTTTTCCCGATCGCCAGTTCGCCGGATGTGATGCCTGCGATAAGACTGATCAAGGAGAAGCTGCCGCCGGGAGCACGCGTTCTGGCATCGGAGCGGCTGCGGAATCATTTTATGTATGAACATCCGACCTGCAATTTTTCAGCGGACAGGAAAATGGGGGATTATATTGTTTTTGCCTTGAATGACCGTCTGATGGATTCGCCCGAACTGCTGGAGACTCTGAGACGTCAGATCGCCGCTGATCCCAAAATCATTCCTGTGGTTTCCGCTTCCGCGGGAACCCGGCATCTCGCGGCTTTCAAAGTTTCCGACGGGACCGAGAAGAGCACGGTTCCGCCGCTTCAGACTGTATCCGCAGATGAATTTGCCCGTGCCGGTATTTCGATCCCCGTTGAGGATCCCTGTTTCAGCGTCCGCTATTTATATCGGAATGACCGGCATGTTTTTCTGGTCCGTATCGAAAAGGTGCCTGAGTATGATGTCGACCTCATGGCGGAAGTGGAATCTGCCGACGGGGAGAAGACCGTATTTTCCGGTCCGTTCGGCCGAGGGCTTTATCCGGCTTATTCCTGCCCCGCGGGCACTGTCTGTGTCATGGAAAGAACCGGCGCTCCGGTCGAAAAAGTCCAGTTCGTTTGCGTGGAACGGAAAGCATCCCGCGTCAAACGCTGAAACGTTCGTGGATCAGGCAGAGCCCGCAGACCGCGGCAGTTTCCACCCGCAGGGTCCAGCTGCCGAAATGCAGCGGCCGGATCCCGTGATGGAGCATTTGGTTTTCTTCATCCTCTGAAAAACCCCCTTCAGGGCCGACAAACCACGCTGCTGTATCCGGTTTCGGAATGGAGTCATCCTGCTTCCGTTCCTGCACCGAACCGAAGAAGCGCACCTGACAATTCAGGGCGGAATCCGCCAGCGCATCGGCTAATTTCAGCGGCTCGGAAACTTGCGGCAGAAAGGGGTTGCCGGATTGCTTGCAGGCTTCGAACAGCACTTCTTTCCAGCGTCCGTTGATCGAATCGCTGTCCGGCAGTGCAACCGACCGTTCGGTGGTCATCGGCACGATCCGCCACACGCCCAGTTCGGCCGCCTGACGCAGGATCTGATCCATTTTTTGCCGCCGCGGCGGTGCGATATACATATGCAGCAGGGGCGGCGCCGGCATGTCCGCATTTTCCAGATGCAGGATCTTGACCGTTTTCCCCGGCTGCACTTCCGCCAGCGCGAAATGGCCCGCGCCGTCCATGAGCCGGCATTTTTCACCGGGATCCGCACGCAGCGTGCGGAACAGATGGGCACTTTCCTCTTTATCCAGCCGGACGATATCGCCCGCCGTGCAGCTGTTCAGGTCTTCGTATTTGAAGATGTGCATGTTACTTCTTCTGGAGTTCGGACAGTGTGGAATCGATCAGTTTAAGCACATTGTCCGCCGCATCGGGAAAGGCCTTTTCCAGCAGACGTCCGCCCTTTTGACGGAACGTTTCCGGATCGGCAGTCATCGCGTTCAGCTGCTTCACGAAATATTCCTCCGTCAGATCGCGTTCCTGCACGATATCGACCCCGCCGGTCGGAGCCAGATATTCAGCATTGAGTGTCTGGTGGTCCTGCGTGGCGAAGGGGTAGGGGATGAGCATGGTGTATTTCCCGAAACAGGCGATCTCCGAAACCGTGCTCCCGCCCGCCCGGCAGACGATCCAGTCGGCGGCGGAATAAAAGAGCTGGATGTCCGGCGAGGCTTCCAGAATCAGATGCGGGAAGGCGGCATTCTGATAATATTGACTGATCTCCTCCATTTTTCCCGGACCGGAAAGATGGATCAGCTGGATTTTTTCCGACGGGAAATCGGCGGGAATGCGGCAGCGGGTATTGATCGCCGCCGCACCGAGCGATCCGCCGAACACCAGAACCGTAAAACGGTCCGCGGTAAATCCGGCCTGCCAGCGGCGGTTGATCTCGGCGACCGCGGTATTTTTATCGGTTTTTCCAGCCAGCAGTTCCGGACGCAGCGGCATGCCGGTCAGGACTGTGGGACATTTGCACAATTCCGTGTCGGGGGAGGGGAAGGACAGCGCCAGCGCCTTTGCCCGACGGCTCATTTTCAGATTCGCTTTCCCGAGCCGTGCATTGCCGTCGTGCAGAAAGATCGGAACCCCGCAGCTGGCGGCCGCCAGATACGGCGGCAATCCGGCATAACTGCCCATGATCAGCAGTGCATCCGGCCGAAACTTGCGGCAGGCCGTCCTCGAGGTCAGGAAACCGCGCAGTCCGGACAGCATGAATTTCAGGAGTTTAACGGGATTGCGGGAGAGCGGTTCCGCCGGGACGATGATCGAGTCGATGCCCGCGTCCGAGGCGATCTTATGCTGTTTGACGGCATGTTTCCCGCCGATCAGCAGCAGGACTTGGCCGCCTTGTTTTTGCCATTCCGCCGCTACGGCGAGTCCCGGATAAAAATGTCCGCCCGTGCCGCCGCAGCTGATGCAGAGTTTTTGCAGAGTTTTCATGATTTCGATTTCCCTTCATTTGCGGTTTCGGCACGGTAAAACGGCCATCTGTTCCATTTGTTCCGGATCAGTTCCAGCAGCTTGGCCGGATAGTCGGGATAAGCCGCATCCAGCGCCACGCTGATGATCAGCCCCGTCGCGGTCAGACAGGCTACCAGGCTGCTGCCCCCGTAACTGATGAACGGCGCCGGCATCCCTTTGGTCGGAAATGCTCCCGAGATCACGCCGATGTTGATGACCGCCTGGATCGCCAGAAAGGTGGTCAGCCCGAAGACCAGGAACATGCCTTGCCGCGTCCGCGCCTTCACGCAGATCCGGATGGCAAAGAAGATGAACGCCAGATAGCCCAGAATGACCATGCACATGCAGATGAATCCCATTTCTTCTCCCACGATCGAAAGAATGAAGTCCGTATGCGCCTCCGGCAGATATTTGTGTTTCATCCGGCTTTCCGCAAAACCGACTCCGGTCCAGTTGCCCGATCCCAGCGCCAGGATCGACAGCCACAGCTGATATCCGCTGTCCGCCTGATACCGTTCCGGATCCAGATACGTGACCAGCCGCTGCCAGCGGAACGGACTGAAGAATTTGATCAGCAGAAAGATGGCGGGAGCTCCGATCAGGGGCACCGGCAGCAGATAACGCAGCCGCGTTCCCGCCGCGAAAAGAATGGAAAATACGATGATGCTCAGCAGCAGCGTGGTCCCCAGGTCCTTGCCCAGCATGACCAGGGCGATCGGCGGCGCGCACAGCGAACATGACAGCAGAATGAATTTGAACGGCGTCGTTTCGATCATCTTGATCTTGTCCGCACTCAGCTTCGCCATGAACAGCGCAATGATGAATTTCGCATATTCCGACGGCTGGATGCTCCCGATCCCCGGCAGCTGGATCCAGCGCCGCGCACCTTTGATCGCGGGAAACATCAGCGCTCCGATCAGCATGAACGTGATGCCGATCATGAACAGCCAGCTCCAGTCGGACATTTTTTTATACCCGATGACGATGACTGCGATCATTGCTGCAAAGCCGAGTCCGCACCATTGCAGTTGTCTTACAAAATAATACGTGCTGGCGTTTTTGATCCCCAGCGAAGTCGAATACAGAATCACCAGCCCGAACAGCACCAGCGACAACGCGATCACAGACAACGTGATCCCTTCTGCCAGCGGCGGTTCGGTTTTTACCTGGAGATCTTCTGCCGCGTTGAATTTATTGGAAAATCTTTGCTTCATTCTTTCTTTTCGTCCCCATTGATCCAGGTTTAATACTGTAACTTACAGCATCTTTCCGAAATTTCATCCATGGAAACTGAAAAAAATGAAATTTTTTCCCGGTTTCGTTCCGGCTCCCTCGCACCAGTGATTTCGGGACATGTCGTGTCCTGCGCGGTTGTCCATATCTGTCCGTGCGGATTCGTGTTTTCCCGTGTGTTCGCGGAAACCGGCGGTCCTGCTTACCGGACCAGCTTGGAAATCGTTTTGAATGCCGGATGGTGCGAGTCGTGCATCAGCTGGAACAGCAGCATCTCCGCGGTCACAATCTTGACTCCGCTTTCACGCAGAAAATTCAGCCCTGCAGTCCGGTCGTATTCATGCCGCGAATCGGTGCAGTCTTCCGCTAAGTAGACTTCATATCCCAGCTTCATCGCATCCAGGGCCGTCTGGAGCACGCACACATGCGTTTCCACGCCGAGCAGGATCATCTGTTTCCGGTTGAGCTGCGCCGCCGCATCTTTTAATTCCGGCGTGCCGAAGCAGGAAAAGGTGGTCTTG
>JAZUCR010000591.1:0-15993 GCA_045639225.1 Victivallales bacterium | reverse complement strand
TTTCGACTCGCGACGAATGTATTCGGCTGATCCACAATCTGACCTTTCATTACTTGCTTTGGAACCGCCCGGATCTGTGGTTCGGAAGCGGAGACGGAAACGCGGGACTGCATTCGGAATTGGCGCTCAGCAACGGTCCGGAGCGTTTTTGTCAATGCCGCTATGAACTGATTTCAGGGGAATCAGGGACGCTGAACTTCCCGGACTCGCCGCCGATTTCCTATACGGCGGAAAAACAAAGTTCCATCCTGATGCGGACGACGCTGGATGATTCCGGCTGTCTGCGATTTGTCTATGTCGATGCGCATTGCGACTGGCGGCTGCCGGCGCGCCGCCCGCTGGCGCTTAAGCGGATCGTTTTTCCCGAAGAGACTTTGCAGGAAGACATGTCGATCAAAATGGCCTCTCCCGAACTCGTTCCTGCCGACCTGCGGGATTTGCTGTGCAAATTATGCGCGGAATTTCCTGGAATCAGGACCGCATGGTGTTATCCGGCGGTCATGGAGGGAAATGAAGTTTATCTTTTGTCCGTCATTGCCGACGGAGAGGTCGACTTGCGGCTGCTTTTGAGGAAGGTGTTCATTTCGGATCGTCCGGTCTATGGGGTGGTCCATTCGGAAGCGGGAAATCTGGAATCGGTCAGGCCGCTTTATGCGCGCGGTTCATCGAACTGCACGACGGGAAATTGAAACTTGACGCGGAAGATTGCAGGATTTCCCCGATCCCGGGTTGAAAAAGACCGCGCGGAAAGGTATATTACATTGAATGGCGGGTATTTGAACCCGAGAGGTCGAGAAGGAGTAAAAGTGGATTCGGGGGCATGGTTCGGTGTCGGCTGTTTTGTTCTGCTTGCATCGGTGGCGTAAATGAAAGACAAACATAACAATCTTTCGCTTGCAGAGGTCAAGAGTGCCGTCAAAGTTCTGAAAACGGCAATCTTGCAATCTCAGTGTCGGGCGGTTCGGAAAACCAATCAGGAACTCTTGTCCCTGTATTACGGGATCGGACATTATATCTCCGACAACTCCCGGACCGGTTTCTGGGGAACCGGGGCAATCGAAGCGATCAGCAGCCAGTTGAAACGCGAACTGCCGGGACTGCGCGGTTTTTCTGCTTCCAATTTGAAGAACATGAGGCAATTTTACGATGAATGGAGTCCTGTTTTAAATCGCCAGCCGTCGGCTGGCGATTTGTCTGACACCACGGAAATCACCCCCATCGACACCTTGATTGTAAATCGCCAGCCATCGGCTGACGATTTGACTGCGGACGAATTTACCTCTCTCGGTTTTTCCCTCCACATGGAAATCCTGTCCAAGGCAAAGAACTGGGAAGAGCGCAAATATTACATCCGCCAGGCAGCTGCGAACCGCTGGGACAAATACACGCTGCGGAAGCACTTGCAGGATGATGACTTTCACCATGTCGGCCAGCTGCCCAGCAATTTCAACGTAGCCATTCCCGACAAGCGCCGTGCTGTGCAAACGCTTCAGGCTTTCAAGGACGAGTATCTGCTGGATTTCATCAACGTGGAGGAGATCGAAGCGCAAACGGGAGAGGATGTTGACGAGAAAGTCATTGAAAATGCCATAGTCACCCATATCAAGGAGTTTATTCTGACATTCGGACGTGATTTTGTCTTTATAGACCGGCAATACACGGTGGAAGCCGCCGGACACGATTTGGCAATCGATCTGCTGTTCTTCAACCGTTCGCTCAATGCGTTGGTGGCAGTGGAGCTGAAATACGGCGCTTTCAAACCGACCTATCTGGGACAGCTTCAACTTTATTTGCAGGCCCTTGACGACCAAGTACGCAAGCCGCATGAAAATCCATCGGTCGGAATCGTTCTGTGTAAATCAGCAGATCGGGCTTTTGTCGAATACGCCGTCCGCGACTATCGCAAGCCGATGGGGGTTGCCGTTTACCATACGGCGGATGAAATGCCGGAAAATCTGAAAAATGTTCTGCCGGACATAGAAGCGCTGCGCCAAGAGTTGGAAAACTCCGGAGCAACAGCAGAAAATTGAAATTCAACCCGGCGGGAGGAACAGAAGTGAACACAGCGGACGAAACAAAAATAGCATGGCCGGCGGCATCTTGGTCCGATGGGGGAATGGGCTTTTATTCCGATCCCGATCACTGGGGACAATGCAATGTTCTCGGAGTAATTTCCGGCGGGTATGAAAATATGAAACTCATCGATTCGACAGGAAATGTTTTTCTGGTGAAAGAAATAACGACGGTTCCCAAAATAACTTTTTTTGACAGATTTTTTTCATTCATAATAAATCGAAGACTGAAAGCGAAACTCCTCCGGTATGAATTCAAATCCAAAATTTCTCTGGAGGATTTCAAGATGTGGATCTGTAACACGATTGACACCGAGGAAGAAGAAACCCAAATGTGGTCGGAGATCGACGAGCCGGAAGAATTGAAAAAAGAGATCTTGAACTGTTCGACTTTTGAAGAAGTTATGCGCCTGCCGTTCCTGCTTGGATGGAAATATATAAAAAGTCAGGCGGAAGACATTCTTGAGCTGTTGGAAACGAAACATGTCGTCCTGGAGGGCGGCAGTTCCGGTTACCGGAGTCAAATCATCGCCCGCATACGCTCGGCGATGGCAGCACGTTATTCCGTCTATGAAATCCCGGCAGGCATTGACAGCAGGGAGAGCTATCTGGATGCCGTCAGGAATTGTTTCCCCATCGAATCTCCATCGGGCATGGACATCAGGAAAATGAACGACAACCAGGTAAACGATGTGCAAGTTGACTGGATGGAATTCCGGAAAGATGATTCGTTTATTATCTGGAATGAAATCAGGGATTTTCATAATCTTCCGGAACTGTATGGCATTTTCGACCGATACGTTTCCCAGAAATCCCTTTTTGAAGAAGAAAAATACCCTCGTTCATTCCGTCTGCTTGTTAATTCGAATATTCCGCTTGACGACTATATTCGGCATGCACAATTTCTGTATCCTTCACGGGAAAATGAGTCCAATGCTGAAAAGCTGAAAAAGCATATCGTTTTTTTCCATGTCTGAAAAGAAAAGCGAAGCCACGCCACAGGGCCCCAGAAACGCCAAAAGGCGGCAAGATTTCTCCTGCCGCCAAGCGGTTCCCGCTATCACCGTTCCGGGAAGCCGTAAAGCCGCCGCTGCTCGTTCCAGGCCTCCGGGATCGGCTGCTCGGCGTTGGAAAGTTTTTGTCCGATAATCGCCAAAATCCCCGATTACGGGTTGCAAAATACAGCGTGAGCAGGTAAATTATGAGAGGTGATTATCTCCCGGTGAAAGTGCAGGACAGGAGGGAAGCATGAAAAAAACATTGCGGGATGTCATACGGATCGCCCTTTCGCTCCCGTTTCTTGCCGTCTGCGTATTTTTCTTTGCATGGAGCCTGTTTTGTTTTGTCGGAGGTCCGGGCGGCCGGGTCGGGAGTCCGGAATCCATTCTGTGGAGTTCCGGCTTCATGCTGTTCGCCATTTTGGGCGGAGTCGTGTTTCTGCGGTTGAACCGGATGGCGCAATGGGCACGGGTAACGCTCACCATCCTTTATGTCGGTGTCCCGGCTTTTCTGGCATTCATTCTTACGGTCACTTTTTTTGCAATGCATTTCGAGGATGATGATTGGCATCTTCCTATGCTTTTCACGACGCTCTTTCTCTGGGGCATCAGTCTTGCCGGAGGGTACGGTCTTTTCCGGCTGTCGAGGAACGCGGGGGTGCAGAAGAAATGACTTCCGTCTGGTTCGACTTCACGGGCTTTCCGGGGAAAGTGGCGGAATTGAACCGTCTGCACAGACTTGTTTGCGAAACGAGCGAGCTCAGGATGCGCACACGCAAGGCGGAAGACGTTGCCCGTTGGGAGGACGCCGTGAAACACTGGAAGGATTTTTCCGGATTCGGACTCGAAAAGTTTTACCTATTTGAAAACGATCGTTTCCTTGCAGCGCTCTCCGGCGGGGAAGCCGAGGCCAGGGCATGCGCGGTGACGTTTCTCGAATTCGACCCGTATTACTATCGCAGCGGGTATATGAAAAGCAAACTGCTGGTCCGGCTGAAGCATCTCACATTGAGGGAGTCGGAAAAAAAACGATTGCGGAAGATCGTCCGTGATGCGATCCTTTCGCCACGCCCCAAATGCGAATTCAAAGATTACGCCCGTTTGTTGAAAAACATCGGGACGCCGGAATTTCGGCAGGTGATCCGAAATCTGCCCGTCCCCGATGTTCCGTATCTCTCGGCCCGCCGTTCGTGCTGTCTGCGGGAGGTTTACTGGAAATCGTCTTGAAATCGACCGTGTTCGAATGGAAAAATCATTTTAGAAGCATGACAGGCGGCAAGATTTCTCCTGCCGCCAGTTCGTGGTGGGGTTACCGTGTCGGGAAGCCGTAAAGCCGCCGCTGCTCGTTCCAGTCCTCCGGGATCGACCGTTTTGCGTGGGAGAGTTTTTATCCGATAATCGCCAAAATCCCCGATTACGGGTTGCAAAAGACAGCGCGGACAGGTATATTACAGTGGATGGTGGTTGTTTAATCCGGAATGGCAGGAGGAATAAAAGTGAATGAAGCGGTCTCTGCAACGGCTTTGGGAAAGTCGTCAATGAAATCAAAAGCATTGTTCTGAATTCCCGACAGCAGATCGCCGCTCAAGTCAATATTGCCCTGCTGCACACTTACTGGAATATCGGCAGGGTGATCGTCGAGGACGAGATGAAAAATCAGTCGCGGGCGAATTACGGCGCGGAAACCTTGAAGCTCCTGGCCAAAACCCTGACGGCGGAACTCGGCAAGGGATTTTCCCGCAGCAACCTTTACAACATGAGGCAGTTCTACCTCTGCCACCGGAAAATCCAGACGGTGTCTGGAAAATTGAGCTGGTCGCACTACTGCGAGCTCCTGAATATTTCGGATGAGGCAAAGCGGCTCTTCTATGAAAAAGAGGCGGAAAACGCCTGCTGGTCGGTTCGCGAGCTGAAGCGTCAACTGGAAAGTTCCTTATTCGAACGACTCCTCCTTTCCTCCGGTGACAGCAATAAGGAACGGGTATTGGAACTGGCGGTCAAAGGCAATGAAGTTTCCACGCCTGCCGATATGATCCGGGACCCGTATGTGTTCGAATTTCTCGGCATTCCGGAAGACAAGCCCTTGATGGAAGGAGAACTGGAAAAAGCGCTGGTCCTCCAAATCGAGAAATTCCTGCTGGAACTGGGGCGCGGATTCATGTTCGTCGGCACCCAACAGCGCGTGACGGTCAACAATACGCATTATTATGTCGACATGGTCTTCTACAACAAGATCCTCCGGGCGTATGTCCTCATCGAGCTGAAGACTACGAAATTGACTCCGGAGGCCGCCGGACAGCTGAACATGTATTTGAATTACTATGCAACCGAAGTGAACGACAGCGACGACAATCCTCCGGTCGGGATCATCCTTTGCACCGAAAAGGACAGCATCACCGCCGAGTATGCGCTGGGCGGTCTTTCCAACAACATTTTTGCATCGCGTTATGTCCTTTACATTCCCAACAAGGAACAGCTGATCGCGCAAGTGGAAGCGGTTCTCGGAAAACATGCGGAAGGAAAATCGTGAGAAGTTCTTGGCATGTGAGTTTGGGTGCGTGTGCCCTGTTGGTCCTGTTCGGGATTGACTGCATCGCCGCGCCGCGGGAACAGATAAAGGAATCGTATCGGGAAGCGCTTCGCCAGGCTTCGCAGGCTGAAGATTATCTGCTGCCGACATGGCTCCATCGTTCCCTGAACAAGATGGCACTCACGGAATTGTTTCTTGCCGGAATGATCACTGGGAGGGACTATATCGACCCGAAAACTCCTGCGCTTGATTCAGAAGCGGAAAAAAACTCCCGGCCTCTGCGCACGGGAACAAGGTTCGCCGGTTCCGGTAGCCATGATTCTGGTAAATCAGCATTGAGACCGGCGCAGGAATTCGGTTTTCAAGTGTGGTCTCCGGGAGATCGGACCATACATTTGATTTTCCATCGTGTCGACGGTGTTCGCGGAATAATGCTGCCGTCCAAAGGGAGTTCCGGAGAAACGGTCGAAATTCAGCTTTTCCCGACTGGAAAAAAAGGCGAGGTCTTTGCCAACGTGAAAGTGGAAGCCGTGTTTTTTTATGATTTCGGCCGAGTTTGGGGGGCGGCTCCCGTTGTGCCGGACCGCAAACCGGTAATTACGCGAGGCGGGAAGATCCTGAAGCCCGGGCACATTTACCGTATTCATTGTCCAAAGGAAAAAATTGACCAATTTATCCGTATTGATCCTGTATGGTTTGCATACGAATGATGACAAACTGCACTGGTAAAGCCGCCGCTGTACGTTCCAGTATTCCGGGATCGGCTGCTTCCTGCGCTGGACAGCCCATCGGGTTCGAGCCCGGCGAAGATCGCCCGGTAAACGGTGTTTTCTCTTACTGCTTTGAGTCCTCTCTATCGGAAACATCAGTTGCGCTCTCGGACAAAGAGATTTTATCCGCTTCCAGACAATGCTCCACGATTTCGGCCAGTGTTACAGTGTCAATATCCAAATTGCGCCATTCTTCGACCGGGAAATGAAACTCGTCTTCCATATTCTTGTAGAAATCCTCCGGCGGGAAACATATCTTGCTTTTCCCCCTTTTCCGTTCTTTCCCGAAGAAAAGGAACAATGGCGAATCATTCGGATACAACATTTTTCCGGAGCTGCACCGGTAACGGTCGACGAGCTGCATTATTTTCAATGCGGTTTCGGCGTATTGTTCCATTGGCCACAAACGGAGAAACGCCTCCTCCGAAAATGCCGGACGCGAAGCAAGGACAGCGCCGATTTCAGGGACAAGGTCGGGATGTTTCATTTTCCACATATAAATCCCGTGCTTTGCCATAATTTTCAATTTGCCCGGCAGAGTAAAAATATACAAAATGATAAATCCCAACAGCAAAGCCCCTGCAAAAGCGATTATGATAAAGCAGAAAATTTTCATAACCGATACATTCGCCGCAAGCCAGATCATTCCTCCGACAAACAGAAAGAAAAGAATGACATTCAGTATACAGCCGAATCTGCCGAAAAAGCGGCTTTCATATTCCTTTAGTTCTACGTAACACGCCTCCCGTTCCGGTGTATCGCGGTATGGAGGAAGCACAGGCGGTTCCGGAAGAGGCGGATATTTTGTCCAGTCAACACTCATTGTTGCGGCTCCTTATGTTGCACTTGTAATTTACCCTTTCGAATAGAAAAAAACAAGTCAGAACACCGATCCCGGAACGTTTTATTTGAAATTTTCCCCAAAACGCAAAAAGGCGGCAAGATTTCTCTTGCCGCCAGTTCGTGGAGGGGTCACCGCTGCGGGAAGCCGTAAAGCCGCCGCTGTTCGTTCCAGTCTTCGATGAGACGACAGTTTTATTGAAAATAGTCTCCTTTTTTAAGACAAAATCACTTGAAATTGTCTTTTACTCTGCTATATTATGCTTGTAACAGCAAACTTGGAGGTGCCCATGATCGAAATCCTGAAGCGTCTGATACTGGAATTCCAGAACCGGAATCTGGAACATATCGCCTGCAGGGAACTGGTTTTCCCCGTTCTTGACGGTAAAGCCACCGTAATCACGGGAATGCGTCGAACCGGCAAAACGAGTTTCTGCTACCGGAAAATGCTTGAACTGACTGCCGGAGGGCTGAACAGGAATCAGATCTTATATCTGAACTTCGAGGATGACCGCCTTACACCGTTCAAGCTGGAAAACTGTCAGAGCATTCTTGACGCCTATTACAGCCTGTATCCGGACAACCGGGAGAAAGAATGCTATTTCTTCTTCGACGAAATCCAGAATGTGGAGGGCTGGGAGCATTTTGTCCGCCGTCTCATCGACACCACGGACATCCATGTCATCCTGACCGGGTCTTCCTCCAAGATGCTGGCGACCGAAATGGAATCCACCATGCGCGGCCGCTCCATCAGCAAGGAAGTTCTGCCGTTTTCGTTTGTCGAATTTTTGAAGTATCATCATGTGTTCGAAACCATTCCGGAGCATCTTTCCGATGATGATATTGCCCATCTGCGACACGAAATGGACCGGTATTTTCACATCGGCGGATTCCCGGAAATATATAAATATCCCGATCTTGCCGCCCGAATCGAGATTCTTCAGGAATACAGCGACCTTGTTGTTCTCAAGGATGTCATCGAACGCCACGAGGTTTCCAACGTCACGGCTCTTCGTCTCCTTCTGAAGGCGGTCTACCAGTCCGATGCCCGGAAATTCAGCGTCACCGGCTTTTGGAAAGTTCTCTCCAATGGGATGCAGGTGAAATGCTCCAAAAACGATTTGTTTGACTTCATGAATTATCTTGAAGAGGCATGCATCGTTTACCGGACATCCATCCTCAGCGATTCCGAGAAAGCCAAACTGGTCAATCCCAGCAAGGTCTATCTGGTCGATGTGGGACTTGTCCGGGCGATGGCGGAAGATCCCGAAGCCAACAAGGGCTGGCTCCTGGAGAACCTCGTGTATCTTCACCTCCGCAGACAGAAATACACGTTGAACTATATCAATACCTCCGATGGAAAAGAAGTAGACTTCCACGCCTTCAACAAGGTCACCCGCGACAAGAAACTGGTGCAGGTCTCCTGGTCGGTTGCCGACCCGGAAACGAGGAAGCGTGAGATCGAGCCTCTTGTCAAGGCGGGCAGAAAACTTGGCATCAAAAAGAGACTTCTCATCACATGGGATGAAGAAGAAACCGCGGAAGACGGAGTTCAGATTATTCCCATTTGGAAATACCTGATAGAACCGTGTCCGTAACAGTATTACCGACTTACCGCCAATGGTTGATTACCGGGGCAGAAAAAGGGCTTCCCCCGTAAAAGCGTTGAAGTCATAGGACCCGATCAGTTGCTCCTCGTTGATCGAGAAGACGCCGACGCCTTGGTCGAAATTGATTTTGAATTTCAGAGGAAAGGCAACTGATTGCGGCAGGACAAAGGTGCTGACGATCATCGGATCGCGGTCACGGCGACATGCATAGACCGCGCAGCCGCCATCGTCTGTTTCCACGACGAACGAAGCCTCACTGTCGGCATCGTCCACCGCGCGCCAGAAATTCTTGCGGTTCCGCACGGTAAACTCCATCCATTCGATGCCGTCGCTGTCGCATGCAGGCTTGTCGTGCGGGAAGAAGCGCTCACACACCTCGCTCGGCGTACTGGGGAGTTGGACCTCACGTTCGGGATCGGGATGTATTCCCTCGTTGTTCATCCACATTCCCCAGTGGACGAGAACCGGCTGCCGGGCAATATAATCATAACGGACGCCGATCGGATACTCCTTACACAAGACCTCGCCGACATGCTCCTTGCCCATGAATTCAAAATGTGCATTGGCAGGGATTCCCAGAGGTATTTCGGCGGCAACGGTGTAAAAATCGCCGGACTTTTCCAATGCGCTGATGATTACACTCTTGCCATCCGGAGCGGGGTTGACCGCCATACATTCGGATTCATCCGGTGACCATCCTGTCGCACAAAAAGAACGGTCCACCTCATCCGCCGTAAACTTTTTCTGTTCCATGCTCGTCTCCCATTTATTCACTTTCTTCCAAGAATTCATCCCCACATAATATACTCTGCCGACATGTCAAATACAAGCAGGCAAGCAGTCTACAGAGCTATCCCCGTTCCGGGAAGCCGTAAAGCCGCCGCTGCTCGTTCCAGTCCTCCGGAATCGGCCGGGTCAACTCCCGGATTGAACGCGGATTCTGTCGTTTTTTCTTTTGTTTTTGTACGAATACGACTTGACAAAACGTCTACAATTGTGTATATTTAACGACGGTTTGAAAAGGAGACGTTATGGATGAGCATCTGGCCAAAATGCTGAAATGGCTTGAATCGGACCGCCCGTTTTCCGTGGCGGAGACACTGGCTGCCGGAATCCCGCGGCATATTCTGACGCATCTTTGCAATCAGGGAGCCATTTCCCGAGTGGAACACGGGATCTACCTCCCGGTCAACGCGGATGTGACCGAAAATCTTTCGCTTCAAATTGCGGCTTTGCGAGTGCCGAACGGAGTAGTTTGTCTCCTTTCTGCGCTTCGATTTCACAATTTCACGACGCAGGTTTCACCGGAGATCTGGCTCGCGCTCAGACAGCACAGCCGCATTCCGGCGATGAGTCGTTTGCCGGCTCGTATCGTCATGCTTTCCGATGTTCCTTTTCAATACGGCATGGAAGAACATGACATTGACGGAATAAAAATCCGCGTATATTCAGCGGCCAAAACCGTGGCGGATTGCTTCAAATTCCGCAATCGGATCGGGCTTGATGTCGCGCTCGAGGCTCTTCGGGACGGAGTTCAGCGAAAACTTTTTTCCGTTTCCGAACTGATGAATGCCGCGAAGGTGTGCCGCGTTTCGAAAATCATCACCCCTTACGTGGAGAGTATTTTCCCATGAGCAATCCCAATCCCGTCAATATGGCGGCATCCGTTGAAGCCAAGCTGAAAAATATTACGGCAGAACGCAGAATTGATTATCGTTTTATCCTGATCCGTTATGCGACGGAACGCTTTTTCTATCGTCTGAGCACTTCTCCCTGTGCCGATCAGTTTGTTCTGAAAGGCGGAAACCTTTTTGTGATCTGGCAAAACGGCCGTGATTACAGACCGACCGTGGATTCCGATATGCTGTGCTTCGGAGACGCCACTCCGGAGCATCTCCGCCGGGTATTCGCGGATGCGTGCCGGATAGACAGCATCTCGGTCGACGGAATGGTTTTCGACCCCGATTCCATCGAAATATCCTCCATCCGGGAGGAGACGGAATACGGCGGAACACGTATCCTGCTTACGGCATACCTGGGGCGGGCCCGCATCCGGCTCCAATTCGACATCGGAGTCGGTGATGCGATCACTCCTTCCCCGGAACTGACCGATTTCCCGGTGCTTCTGAACGGTCCGGTCCCACGCCTGAAGGCCTACCCGATGGCAACGACCATAGCGGAAAAATCCGAGGTCATGGTCTCGCGCGGCATCATCAACAGCCGGATGAAGGATTTTTACGATCTCTGGCTGCTGTCGGAGCTGTTCGATCATGACTACAAGACTCTTCGGCTTGCGATCCAAAACACCTTTGCCCGTCGCCACGTATCTCTGCCGGAAAGCATTCCGGAGGCATGGACTCCGGAATTTGCCGCCAGCCCGTTAAAAACGGCGCAGTGGGCGGCATTTCTCAGGAAGAACAAGACGGTAACCGCGCCTGCTGATTTCAAAACAGTCGGGGCAAGAGTCGCGTCATTCCTGACGCCGGTATTTTTTCCGCCTGAGCAGAAACTGACGACTTGGAAAGCCGCCACAGGCTGGCAGTGACTCGACTATGCAGTTGAAGGGATAATCCTTCCGGAAATATGGACAGAAACACAATCGATGTGTCTTGTACTGGGAATGGGTTTCAGTATAGTGAAACGGAACTATGATTGGTGCGGAATGAACCAACCGAGAGGAGGTTGTTATGCCATTGGGAACAAATGAAATTCAGATCGTGATTGAATTTTTTACAACTGAAAATCCCGATATCAAGATATCGCGTGAAGCGAAGTATTTTATCGCAACGCAAAAATGGACCAGTCCCGAAATCTTATATAACAGTCAGAAAGAAGATATTGATGGAAACGGGACGCAATGGTATTCTGCCGTGTTCATTATTGGTCTTGATCATGTTGCAAATGTCATAAACCCGGATTGGTTTTCCGATGTGAAAAAATGTTTGAACTTTGCAGAATCCCTTGCTGATCCGAGTGGTCCGGAATCGACGATTGCAGTTTGTTTCCGATCCACTCCGTATATATCTGAAACAATAGGATTTTTTGATGACTTGCCGCTATTGGAAGACATCGAAAAATCAATTCTGAACGTGATATCAGGGCATAAGAGAGTGTCACAAAATTGGTTTGTTCGATTTTGGCACAAATTGGCCGGAGTGTAAACGGGAGGCATTGGGGCATTCTCTCTTGGCAAATCAAGTTGAATTTATTTCAAAATAAATGTTCTTGATGCAATCAGTTGAATTTTCCCCGGAAACGCAAAGGGCGGCAAGATTTCTCCTGCCGCCAGTTCGTCGTGGGGTTACCGTTCCGGGAAGCCGTAAAGCCGCCGCTGTTCGTTCCAGTCCTCCGGGATCGGCTGCTCGGTCAGCTTTGCGATGGACATCCCCTCTGGCTCCGTTCCGGCGAGGATCGATTCCACGATGTCGGGTGCGAGGTTGTTCAGGGAAAGGATTCTTGTGACGTATGACGGCTTGTGGCCGAGTTTTTCCGCCAGGTCGGTGACATTGTCCGCCTCGCCGTTGATGAGCATATCCGTCCACTGCCGCGATTTCTGGATCGCCCGGAGAAGCGATGTCTGTTTCAGCCGCTCCGCGCCGGGCGCGAGAATCACCAAGTGCCGATGTCCGTCGATTCGCTTCGAATCCACGTTCATGGTCAGTTTGATGGTGACAATGCTCTGCCATTCAGGAAGTTTACAAAGTGGCGGTACCAGCGGCGTGGTGGTTCGCTGTATACAGAAGCATGCATTTGAACGTAAGCAAGCGGTTTATTCTCTTTGGGTTCAATACCCCAACCCTTGGGTCGGCTTTGAAAAACTGTTGAAATATGCTATATTACAGGAAAAACGGAGACATTAGAAAGCGGCGGTAAATAATGATAGAGATATTATGTTTTGCGCTGGCAAATTTTCTGCTTTATGTCCTTTACACGGTGTTAGGAATGACGCTGCTGCCCGCATCCCTGCGGTGTGAAGAGAAAAAAACGTTTAGTTTTTTATTGGCCCCGCTGCTCGGCGCCGCCGTCTGGACCGCACCCGGTCCGTTCTGGCTGTTTTCTCACAATCACTGTGATTTGGCGCTCCGTCTGCTGATTGCGGTGATCTGGTGCGGATTCAGGCGGAAGTCCCTCTTTTTGCCGAGGGGGAAGACTTTTTATGTTGTTTTTGCCGTCATCTTTGCTTTCTCGGTCGGCATAAGCCGACTGGTCTATCCGTTTGAAATCGACGGCAGGGCGTATTTCAGTTTTGCCGTCTACGACCACGTCCGCTGCGCCATCGTCAACGCCATTGCAAACTTCGGGACACCTCCGGTCAATCCGTGGCTTGCGGACAACGGACAGCCGGTTGCGCTGTTTTATTATTTCGGTTGGTATGCATGGGCGGCGCAGCTTCCCATGCTGACAAAAGTTTCCGCGCTTTTTGCCGAGTGCTGCATGACCGGATTTTCGGCTTTGGCCGTGCTCTCGGGACTGACCGGAATTGCCGGACTCTGCGGACTGGGAAAAAAGCAATACGGAATCGGGGCATTCATCTTTTCCCTGCTGTTCATGGTCAGTTCCGCACAATTTATGCGGCGTCTCCTGCCGGAAAGTGTTTTTCACACGCTCAATCCGGCATCGGGTTTCGTCGGCTTCTGGCCCAATTTCGACAACTTCATCTGGTCGCCGCATCACATGTTTTCCGGCGCGGTCGTCGTGCTGCTCCTCTTTTGTTATTTTCAGATGCTCAACGCCAAAGAGCGGCGCGAAAAGCTGCGGCTCGCCGTCCTGATCGGAATTCTGGGCGCTTCAGCTTCATACACCTCCGTATACGCCGGAGCCTTTGCGCTCGTGTATGCCGGCATCGTGGCGATGATCCTCTATATCGCCTGGGGCAGTTTCCGCAGGAGACTCAATCGGGATATCTTGCCGCATCTGCTCACGATTGCCGTATTCATGCTGTTTTCGTTTTCCTATTTCCGTTACCTGATTTCGGTCGACTCGGAAACTTTTCCTCTTGCATTCGGCATGATGCCCGTCTTCGGGAGTTGGACCGGACCGTTCCGCTGGCTGCGTTATATCATTTCCCTGTACTGCTTCCAGCTTCCCAACAATATCGGCATGTATTTCCTGCTGGGGATGATCGCCTGCCTGGTTCCGCGATTTCTGCCCAAAACCGGCATGATGTTTTTTTTGCGGATTTTGGTTCCGGTTTCGCTTTTGAGCATTACCTTTGTCCACAGCAGCTTCTATACCAATGATTTCGGCTGGCGCACCTTTACTGCGACGGCCTATGTGCTCAGTTTGTTTTCCGCATTTCTCCTGGTGAAATTCATCGGCTGGTTCCGCGGCGGAAGAAGGGGACGGCAGATTTTCGGATACGGCATGATCGCGCTGCTGATTCTTTTCGAGTGTTTTCTTTACCGGGATTCCTGGTCGTATATCGGATTGCGGAAAACCTACCCGGAACTGAGAGGCCCGTTCGCCCGGTCCGTCAAAGGCTGGGAGATCGTCCACCGGCATACGAAAAAAAATGATCTGGTGCAGTGCAACCCCAGAAGTTTTCATGAACTCGGGATGCTGTATGAAATGAAGGAGCTTTCCACCAACATCTTTTTCTCCCTCTATTCCCAACGGGCAACGGCGGTCGGGGACATGATTTTTTCCAAGTGTTACTCCGAATATTACCCGCAGCAGAAACTTCAACAGCGTTATGACCGGGTTTGCCGGATATTCGATGGAAATCCGTCAGAGTCGGATATCGGTTATATGGTCGAAGACCTGAAGGTCAAGGCGATTTTGGTCACTCCGTATGACGGTATGTGGAAAGAGTCCGGCGCGATTCGGAAATATTATCCGCGTCTCATCCAGACGCCGGATTCCAAAGTTTATCTTCGGGAATAATGTATGATATATTTGACCTGGACATGATGCGAAACAACGGAGAACCGACAACGTGGAGATTTGACAAGTGAGCAAAAGACTTCTTATACTGTTCTTCTTCGCTGCTGCAGTCCTGTTCACCGGATGCGGAACGACACCGCCCGATGCGCTTTCCTCGGTGCGAGAGCGGGGCGTCCTGCGCGTCGGGGCGACCGGGGACTATAAGCCGATGTCGTTCCGCGAACCCGCAACGGAGAAATATTGGGGCTTCGATGCCGCGCTGGCGGAGGATCTGGCGCACAGTCTCGGCGTGAAGCTGGAATATGTCCACACCACCTGGCCGACGCTGATGAGGGACACCCTTGACCGTAAATTTGACCTTGCGCTCTGCGGCATCACCATAACGAAAGAGCGAAAACAGCGGGCATTGATGTCGGAGGGCTACCTTGGCAACGGCAAGACCGTCCTCTGCCGCGCGGAAGATGCAAAGAAGTATGTTACGCTTGCCGCCATCGACCGGCCGGATGTTCGCGTCATGGAAAATCCCGGCGGTCTCAACGAGAAATTTGCCAGAAAATATCTTCCGCATGCAATCCTGATCATCCACCCGGTCAACGAAGAAATCCCCGGCCTGATCGCTTCCGGCAAGGCCGACGTGATGATCACGGAGATCATGGAGGCGGCGTATTACTGTTCCAAAGACCAGCGGCTCGCCGCCCCGCTGCTGGACAAGCCATTCACGCACGGGCAATTGGGGGCGCTTCTGCCGCCCGGAAACGAGGCGCTGCGGGATTATGTCAACGGTTTCATCGAACAGGAGCGTCAAACCGGTCGTCTGGATGAGCTGAAGACACAATATCTTTATGGGAACGCCCCCAAAAAGTGCAGTAAATGACAGCCATTAACCTGCCGCACCACGTTTCGCGGAACCATCCGCAGATGCCGATGCTCGACAGAGACGTACAGTTCGCGCCGTTTGCCGCTTTGACGGGCTACGAGGCGGCGGTAGGGGAAACCGCCCGGCTGACTGCCGAAAGGCGCGAACTGGACGCGCAGGATGCCGAAGAACTGAACCGCCGTCTCACCGAACTTGCCGCCCGTCTGCCGGACCGCCCGGAAGTGACCATCGAATACTTTGTCCCGGACGAGCGGAAGGCCGGCGGCGCGTATGTGAGCGTGACCGGCCGGGTGAGACACGTTTCTGTTCCGGAGCAAACGCTCGTCATGGAAGACGGAACGGAGATCCCGATGGAAGATATCGTCTCAATGACCGGCGAAATATTCTGCCGCATTTAAGTCAAAAACGGCGGC